>DASZFX010000031.1:0-6646 GCA_035939375.1 Roseiarcus sp. | reverse complement strand
GACATGCGCGCCGTGGAAGCCCGTCGCCATGAAGAAGGTCGCGCCATAGATGCTGTGTTTGAAGGCGAAAGGCGCATGCGCATATTCCCAACCCTGCACGCCGGTAAAAGTGAGACCAAGCAGGATGGTGAGCAGCAGACCGATCTGCAGGCCCTTGCGGTCATTGTGCAGGAGAGCGTGATGCGCCCAGGTGACGGTCGTGCCTGAGGTCAAGAGGATCAGCGTGTTGAGCAGCGGGAAATTCAGCGGATCGAGAACTTCGGTCCCTTTCGGCGGCCAGACACCGCCGGTAAAGGCGACGCGCGAATATTGAATGGCCTCGTTTGTGAAGAGCGAGGCGTCGAAGAAGGCCCAGAACCAGGCGACGAAGAACATCACCTCGGACGCGATGAACAAGATCATGCCGTATCGGTGGCTGATCTGGACCACCGGCGTATGGTCGCCGTGCTCCGCCTCGTAGACGACGTCGCGCCACCAGGACGCCATGGTGTAAAGGATGCCGATGAAGCCAGCGCCGAAAATATACGGGCCGGCTTTGAGGCCGCCGACCGTCAGGTCCTTCATCGACATGATGAGGCCGACCGCGGTCAGAAAGGCGAAGATCGCACCGATGATTGGCCAGGGACTCGGATTGACGAGGTGGTAATCGTGGTGCGGCTTGGCGTGAGCGTCAGCCATTCTGTCCCCTCTTCCCTTTCGTCCAATCCTGGCTGGGCGAGCCTTTGGCGTTGGATTTGCCCCGTTTGCCAAGCCTCGTCAAGGCGACGATTCGTCCCGTTCCACGGCTCGGCTGGTCAATGTCAGGAGCGTTTTTCCGCCGGCTTTGGCGCCTCGCGCGCCGGATAGAGCGTATAAGAAAGCGTCAGCGTGTCGACGTCCTTCATCGTCTCGTCCTGTTCGAGTTTCGGATCGAGGAAGAAGACGACCGGCAGTTCGGCGCTTTCGCTGGGGCCGAGGCGCTGCTCGGTGAAGCAGAAGCAGGAAATCTTATCAAAATAGGCGCCCGAGACGTCGGGCGTGACGTTGTAGACAGCGTTGGCCGCGGTCTCGCGCCCGACCTGATTGCGGAACTTGAAATAGACCGTAGCGGTCGCCCCGGTGCGCAGGGTCAGCGAGGCCGTCTCCGGCTCGACCGTCCAGGGCAACCCGCCCGCGACATTGGCGTCGAAACGCACCGTGATGAGGCGCTGACCTTTCAGAACCGGCGCGGAATGGGCGACCTGGGTCGTGCCGGCGAAGCCTGTCGCCCGGCAGAAGAGGCTGTAAAGTGGGACTGCGGCGAAGGCCGCGCCGAGCATGACGAAGAAGACCAGTGCGACGGCAAGGCCGGTTGCGCGATTGCGCCCGTCTCTCCGTCCTCGCGTCGGCTGATCCTTCAACATCGGCGCCTCATGGCTCCGGGCGCAGCACGCCCGGCCCGAGCTTGACGATCGTCACCGCGTAGAACAAGGCGGCCAGCAAGCCGACGCAAACGCCGATCGCGATATTGCGCAAACGCCGATTGCGCAATTGTTGCGGCGTCAGCCTCACGCCCTCCGGCGGATTCGATTCAATCATGGCCATCACAAACCAAACCGGCCGATCAGCCCGAAACCATGCTCCACGACCAAAGCCGCAAAAAGCAGGAACAGGTAGAGGATCGAGAAGCCGAACAATTGCATCGCGGCGCGATTGGCGCGCGCGCCATCGCGCGTACGATAGACACGCCAGGAAAAATGGATCATCGCCACCCCGGCGACAATCGCCAGGGCCGCATAGATGCGCCCGCCGACGCCCATCGGCCAAGGCGCGAGGGCGACCGCGGCGAGCGCCAGCGTATAGAGAAGGATCTCCAGCCGCGTGCGATCGGCCCCCTTGACATTGGGCATCATCGGCACGCCGGCGCGCTCGTATTCGCCGCTCTTGACCAGAGCGAGCGCCCAGAAATGCGGCGGCGTCCAGACGAAAATGATCGCAAAGAGTATCAGGCTGTCGAGCGTCACCGAGCCGGTCGCCGCGGCATAGCCGACGACGGGCGGCAGGGCGCCGGCCGCGCCGCCGATGACGATGTTCTGAGGCGTCGAGCGCTTCAGCCACATCGTATAGATCACCACGTAGAAGAAGATGGTGAAGGCGAGCAGGCCCGCGGCGAGGATATTGGCCGTAACCGCCAGCGTCAGCACGGCGATCAACGAGAGGGTGAGGCCGAAGAACAGCGCCTCGCGCGGTTGGACGAGACCGGCCGGCACGGGCCGATTGCGCGTGCGCGACATGATCGCGTCGATATCGGCGTCCCACCACATGTTCAGCGCGCCGGCCGCGCCCCCGCCGACCGCGATAGAGAGAAGCGAAGCGAAAGCGATGACCGGATGAACCCGAACCGGCGCGACAAGCAGCCCGGCAAGCGCGGTGAAGACGACCAGCGACATGACGCGGGGTTTAAGAAGAGAGAAATACTCGAGCGGCCCGGCGGCGTAATCGCCGACCCCGGCCGCCGATATGCTCTGCTCGCGCGTGACAAGGCTCATTTAAGCAAGGCTCATCTAACGTCGAAGCCCAGACCCATCGCCATGATTCGCGAGGGGGTCCGCGGGCCTCGACCCGGCGCAAGCGCCGGGATTTGAAAGCCGCGGCCGCCGACTGGCGACCGCCGGATCAATGCTCCGCGCCGGTGATGCGGGGCAACGTCTCATATTGATGGAACGGCGGCGGCGAAGGCAGCGTCCACTCCAGGGTCGTCGCGCCGACGCCCCAGGGATTGTCGCCGGCGACGCGCTTCTTCGCAAAGGCCTCATAGACCGCATAGAGGAACACCAGCGTGCCGATGCCGGAAATATAGGCGCCGATCGACGACCAGAAATTCCACAAGGAGTAGGCGTCGGGATAGTCGATATAGCGCCGCGGCATGCCGGCGAGGCCGAGGAAATGCTGCGGGAAGAACACGAGGTTCACGCCGATGAACAACAACCAGAAATGAATGTTGCCGAGCCTCTCGTTGTACATGTACCCGGTCATCTTCGGGAACCAATAGTAGAACCCCGCGAAGATGGAGAAGACGGCGCCGAGCGACATCGTGTAATGGAAGTGGGCGACCACATAGTAGGTTTCGTGCAAGGCGCGGTCGACGCCGGCGTTGGCGAGGACGACCCCGGTCACGCCGCCGACGGTGAAGAGGAAGATGAAGCCGATCGCCCAGAGCATCGGCGTGCGCAGCGAAATCGAGCCGCCCCACATCGTCGCGATCCAGGAGAAAATCTTCACGCCGGTCGGCACCGCGATCACCATCGTCGCGAAGACGAAGTAGCGCTGGGTGTTGAGCGAAAGGCCGACCGTATACATGTGGTGGGCCCAGACGACGAAGCCGACGGCGCCGATCGCCACCATCGCATAGACCATGCCGAGATAGCCGAAGACCGGCTTCTTGGAGAAAGTCGAGACGATCTGGCTGACCATGCCGAAGCCGGGCAGGATCAGAATGTAGACTTCCGGATGACCGAAGAACCAGAAGAGATGCTGGAACAGCAGCGGATCGCCGCCGCCGGCTGGGTCGAAGAAGGTCGTGCCGAAATTGCGGTCGGTCAGCAACATCGTGATCGCGCCGGCGAGCACCGGCAAAGCCAAAACAAGCAGGAACGCCGTCACCAGGATCGACCAGACGAACAGCGGCATGCGGTGCATCGTCATGCCGGGCGCCCGCATATTGAAGATCGTCGTGATGAAGTTGATCGCGCCGAGGATCGAGGAGGCGCCGGCAAGATGCAGCGACAAAATCACGAAATCCATCGCCGGGCCGGGCGTGCCGGCGTTCGACGAGAAGGGCGGATAAAGAACCCAGCCGCCGCCGAAGCCATGCATCCCCGGCGAGCCCTCGACGAACATCGAGGACAGCAGCAGCAGAAACGAGGCCGGCAACAGCCAGAATGAAATGTTGTTCATGCGCGGGAAGGCCATGTCCGGCGCGCCGATCATCAGCGGCACGAACCAATTGCCAAAGCCGCCGATCATCGCCGGCATGACCAGGAAAAAGATCATGATCACGCCGTGGGCCGTGATGAACACGTTGAACATGTTCTTGGCGGCGTCGATGTCGTCGAGCCTCGTCCCGGCCAGAAGGTGCGAGATGGTCGGGAAGACCTGGATGCCCGGCTCCATCAGCTCCATGCGCATGGCGCCCGAAAGCGCGCTGCCGATGAGGCCGGCGATGATCGCGAAGACGAGATAGAGCGTGCCGATATCCTTGTGATTGGTCGAATAGAGATAGCGGCGCCATCCGGTCGGGTGGCCGTGCTCTTCATGGGTCGCTGCGTGAGCCATCTCGTCGATCCTTGGAATTCGTGCTGAGCTCGGCGCGTCAAGAGCCGCTTGTCATGCTCTTCGCTGAATTGGCCGCTTCAATTGCGAGGCGCCGATGAAGCATCGGCGACGGAAACCGCGCTCGCCGCGGCCGCGTATTTCTTTTTCGCATCGGCAAGCCACGCTTGGTACTGCTCGTCGCTGACGACGCGGAAGGCGATCGGCATGAAGGCGTGATCCTTGCCGCAAAGTTTCGAACATTGACCGTAGTAGACGCCCTCGCGCTCGGCTTTGAACCAGGTCTCGTTGAGACGGCCGGGCACCGCATCGACGCGAACGCCGAAGGACTGGATGATGAAGGAGTGGATGACGTCGGCGCCGGTGATCTGCAAAAGCACGACCTTGTTGACCGGCACGACGGCCTCGTTGTCGACCGACAGGAGACGGATGTCGCCGTTCTCGGGCTTAATCTGATCCTCAGGCTTCATGTAGGATTCGAATGAGAAGCCGCCGCCTTGGTCCTTCGGATACTCATAAGCCCAGTGCCATTGCAACCCCGTCACTTTAAGCGTCACGTCGGCCGGCGGGTTGACGAGTTCATGGGTCAACAGGCGGAAGGACGGCAGGGCGATGACCACCAGGATGCCGACCGGGATGATCGTCCACAAGACCTCGATCAGCGTATTGTGAGTGGTCTTCGAGGGCGTCGGATTGACCCTCTCGTTGAAACGCCACATCACATAGACGAGCAAAGCCAGGACGAAGAGGCTGATCACAGTGATGATTGGCATCAGGAGATAATTATGGAAATTCTCGATTTCCTTGGCGATCGGGGTCACCGGCTCCTGGAACCCGATCTGCCCGGGATCGGCGTGGCCGAGGCCGTTGGCGAAGGCGAGGCTCGCCCAAAGCGCGCTGGCGGCCGCCGCTCCCGCCAGTGAAAGATAACGCCGGATCGTCATGACGCTCGCCATCCCCATTTTCATGCCGCTTTCGAATGCGCCGGATTCGGTCCTCGACCCCCGCAAACCTGACGCAGCGCAGCGCCACCATAGACTCTCGTCCCGTGTTGAAAACCACAAAGCGCCGCGCCGCGCAATGGCGCGCCGACCCGGCGGCCGGTGCGGCATATTCGCGCTGGCGCTGAAGCGGCCGGCCTATCGGGACGGGGCGGCGGCGGTTCGGCGAAATGTCGCTGCTCGGCGGTCGCCCGATAGCGGCCGCCTTGGGCGCCCTGCCGCCTCGATTCCCGGCGCGCTTGACAGCGAGGGGGCTTTTGATACGGCAAGCCGCGACCGGCGCTCCGGCGGAAAGGCTTTCGTCACGCATGCGTTCTCATGAACCTGGACTTCGGCGATGGCTTTGCATCGGCGCCGGGCTCCTGGCCTTTCTGGATTGGGCGGTCATCGGCGCGGTCGCGCCCGCCAACGCGCAAGGGGTCATCAAGAGCAAGAACGGCGATTGGGAGACCCGCTGCGAGACGCCGCCCGGCGCCGAACGCGAGCAATGCGCGCTGCTCCAAAGCGTCGCCGCCGAGGACCGGCCGAACATCACTCTGGTGGTCATCGTGCTGCGCACCGCCGACGGCAAGAGCCGGCTGTTGCGGGTGATCGCTCCTCTCGGCGTGCTGCTGCCGTCGGGTCTCGGTCTCAAGATCGACGACGCCGACGTCGGCCGGGCGGCTTTCGTGCGTTGCCTCCCCAATGGCTGCGTCGCGGAAGTGGTGATGGACGACAAGCTCGTCGATCAACTGAAGATCGGCAAATCGGCGACGTTCATCATCTTTCAGACACCAGAGGAAGGGATTGGAATCCCGCTGTCTCTCACCGGCTTCAAGGAGGCCTTCGAACAATTGCCGTGATCGGCGACGATAGAGGGACGTCTGGCCCGGCGTTGAAACTTGCGGTAAGCAAAGTTGCGCCGGATTTGGGAGCGTCGAAGGATTGGGAGGGGCGAAGGACATGAAGCGGGCCTCAGCGCGGGCAATTGCTCCTGGCGCAATTGCGTTTCTTGGCCTCTCGTGCGGCGCTTGCAGCACGATCGAATCCGTCGTGCCGAGTTCGAGCACGCTGGCGAATCTCGTTTCCTTCCATAGCTCGACGGCCGATCAGCCGGCGCCGACCGGGACGCAGGTCGCCGCCCTGGACGCCGGCCCCAAGGAAATCAATTGCCCGCAGATCGAAGTGCAGGACGGCACCTCGGCGATGCGGGTCGGCGGCGACGTCAACCAGGCGGTGCGCTATCAATTCGATATCGTCAACACCGCGCGAGAATGCAAAATCGAAGGGGCCCAATTTGCGATCAAGGTCGGCGTCGCCGGTCGATTGATTATCGGCCCGGCGGGCGCGGGCGGCGCCTACTCCGCGCCGCTCCG
>DASZFX010000030.1:0-2136 GCA_035939375.1 Roseiarcus sp. | reverse complement strand
GAGTTTGCCGAGGACTTGAAGCGGCGGTGGGTCGCCTTCAACAGCGCCGGCCAAACGAAAAGCATCGAAAACGACGTTCGCCGTCCATAGCCGCATATTGTTGGGGACCGCCGCCGGTTAGGGAACGGGCGGTTTCATATCCAGCCTTACCGTCACCATTTCCCACGATGCGAGACGTTCGATCACAGGACCTTCCAGTATCTTGCGCCGATTGAGCACGCGGTAACGGAGATTGGACAGCCCGTCGTCCGGCGTGTCGATACCGTCCTCCCAGCGATCCTTAAGCTGCTTGAGGCTCATTTGAGCGGCGGCGGATGGCGATCCGTCCAATTCATAGGCTTCGCTATCGTGGTCGAGCGCTTGGAACGTCCCTTTGCGACGCCCCATTTCGATTCCGATCGCCCCAAAGCGATGCTTCAGGTCAAGATCGTCAGGCCCCCAGCCCCAGTTGGCGTTGGTATAACCATTCGCCTTGGCGAATAGATCGTTGGGCATCAGCGCGGCGCCGCCGTAGAATTTGTCAAGGTCGTGGCGGACGCCGCGATCGCGATGGCTCAGCCGAATTGGCCGCGTCTCCGCGCCGTACCAAACAATCGCGACCGGAATCTCCGACCAGCTGTAGTCGGCCCAAACCGGAATGTAATCTACATCATGAAAACAGGTATAGTCGCTGCTTTCTCGCCCTAAAGCGAAGCCGATGTTCTTCAGCGCGCCACGATTGAACGGCAGTCCCTGCTCTTGTTCAATTATGAGCGCTTGATAGGGAATGTCGCGGTCAATCTTGTCGCGCGCGAAATAGGCGCGAACCATTTGCACGAAGATTTTCAGATGCGCCTCGCGCGCCCGATAGGGAACGACAACATTCAGGCGCTTCACGAAAGACCTCTATCCTGTAGTCTGGTTCTCATATCCAATTCCACCCGGAATATCATCATGCCGATCGCTTCGCGCGGATCAAATGCCAACTCATCCCGCCTCATTGCCGGCGAGCGCGCCGAACGGGGTCGAAAGGGCCAAAGCGTCTGTGCTTCGCCCCTGTGCGAGACCGATGTCGGAATGATCGCAAGATCCTCGGAGATTGTCGATTGGATGAGCTGATCGCAACGATCGAGCGCCTGCTCCGCAGCCTGGACGATGGTCCGACTGACCGGTTTCTCTCGCTCTGGCCGGCGCCGCCCTGGCGGCGGCGCGACGCGGCGGCGCGGGGATTGCCGGCGCTGCGCTGGCTCGACGCCGCTTGCGCGGACGGCGCGCCGGGAACCGCCGCGCTTCTGCAAGAACTCCGCGCCCAGGCGGCGGCCCTCGCCTGGGCGCAGAGCTATGCCGCGGCCGATGTTGGAGAGGCGTTTCTCGACCGCTATTGCTGGACGGAAGTGATCGGCTTGCGCGGGCCGGTGGCGAGCGAAAGGCTCGCGGTTGGATTCCTGCTGCTGGGACCAGAGACGGAATATCCCGCGCACCATCATGCGGCTGAGGAAATTTATGTTCCGCTTTCCGGCCTCGCCTTATGGCGGCGAAGCGAAGAAGACTGGCGTCTGCGCACGCCGGGAACGCCAATCCATCACGCCAGCGGACAGAGCCACGCGATGCGCACGCGCCAGACGCCGCTGCTGGCGCTCTATCTCTGGCGCGGCGGCGATCTTGCCGAGAAGTCGCGTTTCGGGTGAGGCAGAATCCGCCTCAGCCGACCGGCGCGTCGGCCATTTCGAGATGGAGGCGCCCGTCCGCCGGATAAGGATGGGCGAGCGCAACCGCCTCGTCGATCTCGACGCCAAGGCCCGGCGCGCTGGGCGGGATGACGTAGCCTTCCTCCCAGCGAATCGGCGTCTTGAGCAGCTTGGCGTGGAAGCCGTCCCAGCGCTCGATGCTCTCGAGGATCAGGAAATTTGGAATGCAGGCGGAGAGCTGAATATTGGCCGCGCCAACCACCGGTCCGCAGTAAAGATGTGGCGCGATCAGCGCGTAATGGGCTTCGGCCATGCCGGCGATCTTCTTGGCCTCGAGCAATCCGCCGACCCTGCCGAGATTCATTTGCAGGATGCTCGCCGCGCCGGTCGCGAGGACGCGGGCGAATTCGTATTTCGTGGTCAGCCTTTCGCCGGTCGCGATGGGAATGGACGTGGCGCGCGCCACCTT
>DASZFX010000029.1:0-3803 GCA_035939375.1 Roseiarcus sp. | reverse complement strand
CCGGCGAAGCCTTGCGCCGAGCAGTCGCGGACGAAGGCGGCGAGCGCGGCCGCCTCTTCAGCCCAGGCGAGGCCGCGCCCGCTGAAAGCCAAGGCGCCAATCGGGTCAAGGCCAAAGGCGATATCGGCGCGCGAGGGCTCGCCGTTGCGCGCCACATGATCGGCAAGGCCGCGCGCCGCGCTGGCGCCCGTCGGGCCGAGGTCAAGTTCGATGCGCGCGGCCTCTAAGAGCACATCCCTGAAGAGAATATCGATCGATGCCGCGTCGCTTTGGGCAAGGCCGTAGCCATAGGCGGTCGAAGCGCCGGCGAAGACGACGTCCAGTCCGTCGGCGCCATGCGCGAGGTCGTCGATCGCCTGCGCATTGGCGGCCTCGGCGTCAGGGTGATCGACCCGTGCGAGGACGCGCCAGGGCCCGCTCGCCCGCCCAGCGCGCGGGCCGACTTTGCGCTGATAGAGCGGCGCGATCTGAAAGCCGTCTTCGCTCCTTGCGATGAGCGTCTCGAAAGCGCCGCCCTTCAGAGCCGCAGCGACGAGCTTGCGCCAATCCTCCTCGCTCGTCGGCGCAAAGGCTTTGGCGAAACCGTCCATGCCGTCTCCCGTCCGGGCGGGTGCGTTCAGATGAATTGCGACAGGCCTGGGATAGCGCCGGCGATCTCGCCGACCACGTCGTCGCCGGCGACCTCACGGGCATAGGCGAAAATTTCCTTGCCGACCGTCTGGATCTGGCCCATGTCGAGGCCGAGGCCCATGAGCTGGCCGCCAAGCGCCATCAGGCCGCCGCCGCCCATGGCGCCAGCGGCTATGCCCATCAGGCCTTTCAAGCCGCTGCTCATGCCCTCGCCGCCCGCGCCCGGCAGCGATGCGATGATCGCGTTTAGCGCGGGCGCCTTCTCCATCAGCTTGTCGACAGCCTCTTTCGGCGCTTCGCGCTGGATGAAGTCTACGACGAGACCTGTGGCCTGGCGGGCGACTTCCGGGGTCACGCCGGCGGCGCTGGCGACGCGCGCGATCAGATTGTCCATCTTCTACTTCTCCCTGCCGCCCAAGCGGCGCTTGCTAAGGCCTGTGTCGCTGCTTGGATGGGTAAAATCAAGCGGCGACGGCGCCGGGCTGTCGTCTCTGCGGCCGATGTCCCGTCGCGTGGCCGCCGCCGAAGCCCGCCGTGGCGGCTGTGGCCGTCGCCTTGGCGGCGGGTTCCGACCTGGTCGATGCTGCAGCCTCTGTCGTTGATGGCTCGAACATCAAGACGGCCGCTTTGCTGCGCGTCGCGTAGCGGGGCGACTTTCATGGGCCGTCGCGAAAAATCGGATCATCGCCAACGAGACGATAATCAACACACAACAACAGCAAAATATAATTTATAACGCAAATTAATTGATAAATAGACGCGTCATGATTATGTTTCGACAAACGGCCCGCGCTGCCCGAATATGCGGCCTCGCTTTTACGCCTGTGGAGTTGAGCCATGTTACAGATCGGACAAGTCGCTCCCGATTTCACCGCCGAGACCACGCAAGGGCCCATTCGTTTCCACGACTGGATCGGCGGCTCCTGGGCAGTGTTGTTCTCGCATCCGAAGGATTTTACCCCGGTTTGCACCACCGAGCTTGGCGCCGTCGCCAGGCTCAAAGCGGAATTCGAAAAGCGCGGCGCCAAAGTGATCGGCCTCTCGGTCGATCCGGTGAGCGCGCATGAGAAATGGTCGAAGGACATCGAGGAGACGCAGGGCGTCGCGCCAAATTTCCCGATGATCGGCGACACCGATCTTTCGATATCGAAGACCTATGGCATGTTGCCGGCTTCGGCGCCGAATTCGTTCGAAGGGCGCACCCCTGCCGACAACGCCACCGTACGCACCGTCTTCGTGATCGCGCCGGATAAGACGATCAAACTGCAGCTCGCCTATCCGATGTCGACCGGGCGCAACTTCGCCGAGATCCTGCGCGTATTGGATTCGCTGCAATTGACCGCGAAATTCGCGGTGTCGACGCCGGCCGACTGGAAGCAGGGCGAGGACGTCATCATTTCCGGTTCGGTCAGCAACGAGGACGCGGCCAAGCGCTTCCCCAACGGCTGGAAAACGTTGAAGCCCTATATGCGCGTCGTCGCGCAGCCGCGCTAGCGGCTCCGGCAAGCCGCTACGCCCTGAGCGAAGAAGGAGGGCCGGAGTCGGCGCCGGTTGCGTTTGACTTCGGCGTTGCGCGAACCCATGCTCGCCGCAGCGGGACGGTCGGGCCGCAAAGCGCCACGCCGCTGAAGGAGCGCGGCGATGCTGACGACATTCCTCAAACATGGGAGCAACGGCGTCCTTGCGGCCGGCATCCTCGCCGTTTTGGCGCTATGGGCCTTCGGCGGGGCGGCGCTTTCGCCTCTGTGGATCGTCATCGGCGCCCTGTTCTTCTACCTAAGCGAATATTCCTGGCACCGTTTTGCGTTCCATGCGCCGCCCTCGCGCTGGGCGTGGCTGCGCAAAATGCAGCATCGCCTTCACTATGATCACCATTCAGAGCCCAACCGGCTCGATCTTCTCTTTCTCCCGGCCTGGTTTCTCGTTCCCAATCTCATCGTCACCGGCGCGTTGATGTCTCTCATCTTCGGCATCGAGCGCGTGCCGTCTCTCCTTCTCGGAATCATGCTGGGCGTCTTGCACTACGAATGGACGCACTATCTCGCCCATATTCCCTATCAGCCTCGCACCAGCTTCGGCCGATGGATGAAACAGTACCATCTGCGTCATCACTTCATCAGCGAGAAGCTCTGGTTCGGCGTCAGCAATCCGTCGCTCGACCTCCTCTACCGCACCTATCGGCCGCCGAAGGAGGTCGAAAAGAGCGACACCGTGCGCAAGCTCTATTCCTGAATCGAGGGCAGGCGGCGCGCTCGCGGCGCCAGTCTTACCCACAGGATCGACCGCTGAAAGGACGCAATCCGGAGCATTGCTTCCGCCGGCCACGCGCCGTAGAATCAAGGGTCCTCGCCCGCATTGTAAGGAGGGATGCCGTCCATGAATCTTCTCGTTCTTCGAAATCGCGCGATGCAGGTCGCCGCGGCCGCGATGTCTTTTTTTTCCGCATGCGGGCCGGCCGGGGCCTTCACCATTTCCGAAGTTCCGCTGGCGATGGGCGCTAACCAGCCGACGATCGCCATCTACAACCAAGGGGTCGATACGCCGAAACTCGACCAGGTCTATTGCGGTTGGGGTTGCCGCGGCTGGGGCTGGCGCGGTCCGGGGTTCTTTGGCGCTCTTGCGGCTGGGGCGCTGGTTGGCGGCGCGCTGGCTGCGCCGTACTACTATGGCGGTGGTCCATACTACGGCTACGGCGGGCCGTACTACGGCTATGGCGCTCCGTATTATGGCGGCGGCTATTATCCCGGTTGCTGGCGCTCGGTTTGGACCGCTTACGGTTGGCGTCGCGTCTGGGCTTGCTGATCGCCTGCGCGTTAGATTGCGACGAGTCTCGCCAAATTTAGGATGGGAGGTCCGTGAAACGCCCTGATGGAGGGGCGGGCGAACCGCTTGTTTTGGGGCGCGAAAAATCCGCTAGAGCATCGGACCCCCAAATGAACTCACCTGGCGGGCGGCGGGAGGCGCAAGCCGCCATTATTTGGAACAGGGGCTCCTGTGCGCCGACCGAAAGGTCGGTCAAGGGCTTTAGCCGCCTTCGTCGGCGCGTTCCGGTCACTGTTCCAAATAATGGCGGCCCGTGGCGTTGGCGTTTGTTTCCAGAGCCCCTGCGATTCAAATTGCGGATCCGATGCGCTAGTTCAGCCGATCCTTGAGCCCAGATATTTCGCGCGCGA
>DASZFX010000028.1:0-12058 GCA_035939375.1 Roseiarcus sp. | reverse complement strand
GCGTTCGCGCCGCCGGCAATTGCGATGGATGCGAGCCGTCGCCTGGTTCAACCGAGATGACGCGGAAAACCTGGAGGCCCTTGTCGCGTTGGACCGCTTCGGCCACCACCCGCGAGCCCTCATGGACGGTCTGAAAGCCGTCGCGCCGCAGCACGGTCACATGGATCAGGACATCGGGCTTGCCCCCGTCGGGGACAATGAATCCATAGCCTTTGCCGACGTCGAACCATTTGACATAGCCGGCGATTTCAACAAATCCAACCGGTCTTTCCACGACGGCGTCGGCGGCTTGATCGCCGATCTCCAGACGCAGCTTTGTATCGTTGTCGCTCAATGTGTCGGCCCCCACCCCCAGCGCGCCGCCCGACGAGCAATCACTCGGTCAATAACGCCAGACGGACGAAACGGTTCTCGCTCGTTCGCCGGCATTGCCTTACTGCGATTTTGCCCTTCGCTCGCTCGCCTCGCCGCTGCTCGAAACGTCCGCGATTAACCTGCCTCTCCGCCGCGCTATTGATGCGCAGCGGTTTACAAAACTGATTCTCTAAAGTGAGGATAGCAAAACGCCGATGGGCACATAGCGAAATCTGCCGCGGTCGACGAAACTTTGTGGAAATGCTTCCAGCGCGCCACACTTTCGCTGCGGCGCGAAGACGAAACGGTGAATGAAAGGCTGATTCGCGTCTGCGCCGGCGACGCTTACTCGGTTTCTTCTTCCGGCTCGGGCGGCGGGGCAAGTCCTTCGAGGCCGCGCAGCAGATCCTCTTCGGTCATGCGGTCGAATTGAGCATCACCAGCTTCGCCAGGCGCAATATCGGCGCTGACCAGAGGCGGCGCGGTCTCTGCTTCCGGTTCGTCGACCTCGACGTTCTTCTGCAGCGAATGAATGAGGTCCTCCTTGAGGTCCTCTGGCGTCAGCCGCTGCTCGGCGATCTCACGCAAAGCGACGACCGGATTCTTGTCGTTGTCGCGCGGGACGGTGATCTGGGCGCCGGCGGAGAGAACGCGCGCGCGGTGGCTCGCCATGAGAACCAGATCGAAGCGGTTTTCGACCTTGTCGATGCAATCCTCGACGGTGACGCGCGCCATGGCGGCAACTCCTCAAAAAAGGTGGTCGGCTATCTGGGATTGGCGGGCTCCTACACCCGCCGGTCGACCAAGGCAACCCCTAAGCGGGCGGCCCGAGGGCGGTCCGCCCCAGCCCGGCGCGAGCGCCGGCGAAGACTTCGGCGAACATTTCCCGGGTCAGAACGCCGGTATTCGTGTTGTAGCGGGAGCAATGATAGCTGTCGAAGAGACGCAAGCCGCCGGGCAGCTGATGGACCGCGCCATGGGCGAAAGGAAAGGCGGCGCGCCGAACCGCCAGCGCTTTCAGGGCGCTGTCATGGGCGATGCGGCCGAGCGCGACGATCGCCTTGAGGCTCTTGAGGGCGGCCACGGCGGCGGCGAGATAGGGCCGGCACGCTGCGATCTCATCGGGCGTCGGTTTGTTCTGCGGCGGGACGCAGCGCACCGCATTGACGATCGCGCAATCGACGAGTTCGAGGCCGTCGTCCGGCCGGCGATCGTATCGGCCTGTCGCGAAACCGAAGCCCAAAAGCGTCTCGTAGAGAAGATCGCCAGCGAAATCGCCGGTGAAAGGACGCCCGGTCCGATTGGCGCCGCGCAGGCCCGGCGCGAGACCGACGATGAGGAGCCTCGCGTCGGCCGCGCCCCAGGACTCGACAGGCGCATTGCTCCAATCTGCATGCGCAAGGCGATTGCCGGCCCGAAACGTGGCTAGTCTCGGGCAAGCCTGGCAATCTCGCGGCGGACTGACGTCGAAGGCCAATTGCACTGTCTTAGCGGAGAGTTGATCGCGGCCGTGAATATCATTTCTCAGCTGTCGATCAAATCGTCGTTGACAAGGCCGGTCTGCTGCGGCGCGCGGCGCGCGTCGCCATGGCGCGACGCCCTTTCGCTCGGATCGCGTCCGATGCGATTGGCCATATGGGCAAGATCAATGAACTCATCGGCCTGGCGTCGCAATTCGTCGGCGACCATCGCCGGCTGAGTTTGGACGGTCGAAACAACCGAGACCCTGACGCCGCGACGCTGAATCGCTTCGACGAGCGAACGGAAATCGCCATCGCCCGAAAACAGAACCATATGATCGATATGCGGGGCCATCTCCATGGCGTTGACCGCCAGTTCGATGTCCATGTTGCCTTTAACCTTGCGCCGGCCAGTCGAATCCACGAATTCCTTGGTCGGTTTCGTCACGACGGAATAGCCGTTATAATCGAGCCAATCGACCAACGGCCGAATTGAAGAATATTCCTGATCCTCCACCAGAGCGGTGTAATAAAAAGCTCTTATAAATCTACCCTTGCTCTGAAACTCTCGTAGCAATCTTTTATAATCAATATCAAAACCGAGCGATTTTGCGGTGGCGTAAAGATTCGCGCCGTCGATAAATAGCGCTATTCTTTCTTGATCAGGCATACCGACGATCTCTTCTTACGTGAGCGCAAACGAAAATTCCGCAACGAATGATTGCAGGCAACATCCTGAACGGATTCGCGCGGCCATTCGTAGAATTCGAAATGCCGATCGAGGCGCCGGAGGGCCGATCGAGAACTAAAAGATTCGTGCGTCTTTTTCGATTGCACGCATATCACAGCCACGGCGCCAGTGAAGTCAAGTGAAGAAATGGAAATTCTAACAACGTCTTCGTCTCGACACATTTGCTCGCTGCCACTCGTTTGCTCCAGTACAGTTAAGCGATGCTTCACGACGTCGCTTGAGCGCGATGCGCCTCGGGCGATTCTCGATCGTTTATTTAGGATCGGCTCTCGATCAGGTGAGATTCCCCGCAACACATTACAACTTACGTAGATGTCACGCGGCGGTTGCTTTGGCCGAGCCGCGCAACGTGCAGGCGATAGGCTTCCAGCGAAGCGGGTTGGCCCGCGACCGGCGGCAAAGCTGCGGCGCGCCGCCATGGGTTTCGCGCCCTGAAAAAATCGGCTAACCGATGATCTTGAAAATCAACCGGCGATCCGCGCCGAAAATGGGG
This sequence comes from Roseiarcus sp., assembly GCA_035939375.1. Classification (GTDB taxonomy): domain Bacteria; phylum Pseudomonadota; class Alphaproteobacteria; order Rhizobiales; family Beijerinckiaceae; genus Roseiarcus. The sequence goes on along the minus strand of DASZFX010000028.1, from coordinate 9,000 downwards.
AGAAGCGCGCCAATGAAACTCGTCCGCTACGGCAAGCCAGGCAACGAGAAGCCTGGTCTAATCGACGGCGCCGGCAAGCTGCGCGATCTCAGCGGCGCGATCGGCGATCTCGACGGCGAGGCGCTTTCGCCGAAAAGCCTGGCAAAAGTGGCCAAGCTCGAGCCGGCCAGCCTCCCAGCGGTGCGCGGCGCGCCGCGGCTCGGCCCCTGCGTCGCAGGCGTGGGCAATTTTGTCGCCGTCGGTCTCAACTATGCCGATCACGCCGCCGAAACCGGCGCGGCGATCCCCAAAGAGCCCATTCTTTTCAACAAGGCGCCTTCCTGCATCGTCGGGCCGAATGACGATGTGACGATCCCTAAGGGGTCGATGAAGACCGATTGGGAGGTCGAGCTTGCGATCGTGATCGGCAGCCGCGCCTCCTATGTCTCGGAACGCGAGGCGCTGAAGCATGTCGCCGGCTATTGCGTTTGCAACGATGTGTCCGAACGCGAATATCAGCAGGAGCGCGGCGGGCAGTGGATGAAGGGCAAAGGCTGCGCGACATTCGGACCGCTGGGGCCGTGGCTGGTTACGCCGGATGAAATCGCCGACGTCCAGAAGCTCGACATGTGGCTCGACGTCAATGGCGAGCGGATGCAGACGGGTTCGACCGCGACGATGATTTTCGATGTCAGGACGCTCGTCTCCTATATTTCTCATTTCATGATTCTGCTCCCCGGCGACGTCATCACCACGGGCACGCCGCCCGGCGTCGGCCTTGGCAAGAAGCCGCCGCGCTTTCTCAAGGCGGGCGATACGGTCTCGCTCGGCATCGACGGGCTCGGCAGCCAAGCCCAGCGCTTCGTCGCCTGGACGAAGGAAGCTTGAGCGACGCGCCGGCAAGGCGCGGCCGCCGACCCGCCTGGCTCTCCCTCCTCGGCGCGGCTCTGGCGGCTCTCTATGTCGCGGCCTTCCTCGCCGGCTATGTCGTCTATCTCAAGAACGCCGGCCAGTGGCTCGCCGACTTCACGCTGTTGGTGATCGCGCTCCCGTTCACCTGGACGATGAGCGCTCTCACCAGCGGCGCATTCAACATGTCGGGCGACGAGACGCCGAAGGTCGTTATCGCCGGGTTGTTCTGCGCGGCGGTCGCCTATGTCGCGGGCGCGGCCATCGAACGGATTTTGCGGCTTGTCTGGCGCGCGGCGACGGGCCGTTGACGCAATACTGCGACGTCCGATCGATCAGGCGGCGCGCGCTGCGCTGTCCAGCCCGAGCATCAGCTTGAGATTCTGCACCGCTGCGCCGGATGCGCCCTTGCCGAGATTGTCGAGCTTGGCGACAAGCACGGCCTGGCGCTGCGCCGCATTGCCGAAGACGTGCAATTGCATGTCGTTTGTGCCGTCGAGCGACAAAGGCTCGAGCCGGCCGGAGGAATGGCTCTGGTCGCCGAAAGCGACGACCGTTACGTAGACCGAGCCGGCGTAATGTTTGGCGAGCGCGCCGCCGAGCGCGGTCGCGTCCGGCTGGCCGGGCAATTCGTCGAGATGCAGCGGAACGCTGACCAGCATGCCCTGTTTGAAATCGCCGACGGAAGGTACGAAGAGCGGGCGCCTGGTCAATCCGGCGTGAGCGACGATCTCCGGCAGATGCTTGTGGTCGCCGCCGAGCGCATAGAGTTCGAAGGCCGGCGCAACGCCGCTCTCATAGGCTTGGATCATCGACTTGCCGCCGCCTGAATATCCGCTGACCGCGTTGATCGTCAGTCGATGATCGGCGGGCAAAAGGCCGGCCTCGACGAGCGGACGCAGCAAGGCGATCGCGCCCGTGGCGTAGCAGCCCGGATTGGCGACGCGCTTGGCCGCGGCGATCGCCACGGCCTGGCCGGAGGTCAGTTCCGGAAAGCCGTACGTCCAACCGGATGCGACACGATGGGCGCTCGAAGCGTCGATGACGCGCGGCCCGTCGTCGCCGAGACCGTCGATCAGCGCAACCGTCTCCTTGGCCGCGCCGTCAGGAAGGCACAAAATGACGAGGTCGACATCGGCGATGAGTTTCCGCTTGGCTTCGACGTCCTTCCGCGCCTCGGCAGGCAGGCTGAGCAGCGCAACGCCGGGCAGAGCGGCGAGCTTTTCGCGAATTTGCAAACCAGTTGTGCCCGCTTCGCCGTCTATGAATATCTTGGCTGGCATGATCGATCCGAGAAGTATGAGAGGCTGGCGCGGAGTTTGCGGCGGGCAAGACGTCTCGTCTTGCCGTCAGCGGCAATCAAAATCGTCGGATGCGTGCGGCGCCCGGGCAGATCATGCCGGGCAAATGGCGCAGGCGCCGCAGCTTGTCAAGCCTTTCCGAATCGGCGGCGCGCCTATTGGTTCGCGACGGCGGAAATATCAACCTTGCCAAGGATGGCCGTCGGATCGCCCCCCATGAAGTCGGAAGCTTTCAGGGGCGCGCCTTTGGACTTCACCGAGAGGGTGAGGTTTTTCGGCTCCGTGATGAACTTCTGCGCCTCCGACGCGACTTTCAACGCGTCCGGGCTGCCGCCCAGCAGCACCGGCACCATTTGGGTCGTCGTCGCCGCAACCTGCAGCTTCAGCGCGTCCGCCGTCGTCCCCTCCTGCTTGGCGTAGAAGGCCAGCGCTTTTTCGAACATGCCGGAATTGACCAGCTTGATCTGGATCGAAGCGATGCTGCCGCCGAGCAGAGCCTGCATCCGCGCGCCCTCGTCGCCCGTGAACAAGGCCGGATCAATGTCGCCGAAATCGGCCTTCAGGCCGACGGAGCCCATTTGAGCGCCTTCGATCGTAAATTCCTCGAGCGAAAGCGATTTGGCGCCGGCTTCGTAGTGCGCGCCGATCACTGCGGCCAATTCCAGCCTGGAGTAGCCGAGCATCGCCAGTTGATTGGCGAATTCCGAACCGGGCGCCGGTTCAAAGACGAAGCCCTTGAGCGCCGTCGAGCCTTGCTTGAGGACATCGCCGTCATAGTCGCTCTTGAGCTCGAAGGACCCGAAGGCGATATGCATCGTCTTGCCTGGGGTCTTGTCGTCGGGCGCGACAATGTCCACCGCCTGCCAGGTCAGATGACCGAGCCGACCCTTGGGCGCCCCCGCGGCGGAACCGCCGGTCGCCTTAAGGACTTCGGCGAGATCGGCGTCCTCGAGGAGCAGTGCGCCCGATTTGATGGCGACTTTCACGCCATTGTCGTCGCCCGCGCCCTCGATTCCGGCGATCGAAAGCTTGCCGACTCTGCCGGCGTCGATGTTGCTGGCCTCGAAGTCTTTGAGATGAGCTTCTCCGCCCTTCTTGGGCGAAAGGTCGATCACGGGAATGGAGATCTTGTCGGCTTTCAGCTTCTGGATCAGTCCGAGCCTCACGTCCTTCGGCGTTTGCGGCGTGAGCAACTTCTCGATGTCGTCCTTCTCGAGATTGGTGTTGGTGAATTCAGCGTGTTTGATGGTGATCTTCGCTCCGTCTTTGTCGGTCGTGACGAAATTGTCGAGCGTCACGTCGCCGCCCTCGCCGGTCGGCCAGGCGTAGGCCGAAGGGGCCGCCGACAACGCGCCGCCCGCAACAAGGCTTGCAATGAGAAGGGCGGAAACGCGCGTCGAGCGCTTAGACTGTCCAGGCATGGGCGAAACTCCCTCGAAAGATATTAAGAAAAGCGCATTGACGCGCGCCGCGTCGCTGCCTGCGGCCCCAGCTCTGCGCAGCGCGCTTGCCTCGGTAGGAGGCGCGCCTCTTTCGATCATGCGCGAAGAAGGCTTCGCTGTCGATGGCCGGCCCGCGTGAAACTCTTCGCCCGAGGGCGTGATCGGCGTTGCGGCTCGACAAAGAAAAAGGCGGCCAAAGCCGCCTTTGTCTGCGTGAACCTGAAAGGCCCCGATCAGCGCTTGGAGAACTGGAAACTGCGGCGCGCTTTCTTGTGGCCGTATTTCTTACGCTCGACGACGCGGGCGTCGCGGGTGAGGAAGCCTTCCTTCTTGAGAATGGGGCGCAGCTCCGGCTCGAAATTGGTCAGCGCCTTGGCGATGCCGTGGCGCACCGCGCCAGCCTGCCCTGAAAGGCCGCCGCCCGCGACGGTGACGATCAAGTCATATTGCGTCAGCCGGTTGGCCATGACGAGCGGCTGATTGAGAATCATGCGCAGGACCGGGCGCGCGAAATAGACGTCGAGCGCGCGGCCGTTGACGGTCGCCTGACCGCGGCCGGGCTTGATCCAGACGCGAGCGACGGCGTCTTTGCGCTTTCCGGTGGCGTAGGCGCGGCCGTGCTTGTCGAGTTTCTGTACATATTGGGGGGCTTCCGGAGCCGGCGCGGCCGCCGCCTCTTTCAGATCGGCGAGCGAAGAAAGTGTCTCGGCCATGGATCAGACGCTCCGGGTATTCTTGGGATTGAGGCTCGCCACATCGAAGGCGACAGGATTCTGGGCGACGTGAGGATGGTCGGGGCCCTTGTAGACGCGAAGATTGCCGAACTGCTTGCGGCCCAGCGGCCCGCGCGGCAGCATGCGTTCGACCGCTTTTTCGACAATGCGCTCCGGGTAACGTCCCTCGAGGATCGACTTGGCCGAGCGCTCTTTGATCCCGCCGATATAGCCCGTGTAGTGGTGATAGACCTTCTTGCCGAGCTTGCGCCCGGTGAAGACCACCTTCTCGGCATTGACGATAATGACATTGTCGCCGTCGTCGACATGCGGCGTGAAGGAGGCTTTGTGCTTGCCGCGCAGCCGCATCGCGACGATCGTCGCCAGCCGCCCGACAACGAGGCCCTTGGCGTCGATGAGAAGCCATTTCTTCTCGACGTCGGCCGGTTTGGTCGAAGTGGTCTTGCCGAACATGAGGCTCAAATATCCGTCTTGATCGAAAAGGCGCGCCGAAGCGGCGCGCCGATGACGCGCGCCTTATAGGGGCGCCGCGAAGGTCGCGTCAACAGCCGATCGCAAAGATGATCGAGTCGAACCCGGCGGAAGACCACAAAATCAGGGCGATTCCGCTATGCGGTATTATAATACCGCATCCTCGTCGGCGCCGCGCGGCGGGAGCGAATAGGTCCCCGTCGCGTGAGCGACCAGCCCCTCTTCGCCCTCCGACCAGATGCGCACCTCGCCGACGGCGAGGCGCTTGCCGAGCTTGACCAAGAGGGCTTCGCCGAGAAGATCGCGCGGGCTCGGCCGGCTCAAAAAATTGATATTGAGGTTGGTGGTGACCGCGTGCTTCACCCGCCCGATCTGGCCGAGGATCGCAACATAGAGCGCAACATCGGCGAGGGCGAAGATCGTCTGCCCGGATAATGTGCCGCCCGGCCTGAGCTGGCTCGGATGGTAGGCCATGCGCAAGCGCGCGGACATCGGCCCGACGGCCTCGATCGTGAAGATCCGGCCGATCTGCATCTGAGGGAACTCCACAGCGAGAAAGGCCGCGACTTCATCGCAGGTGAGAGGGTGCGGAGAGGCGTGAGCGCGCGTCACTTCATCGGTCCGAAGTTGCGAGCCTTGCATAGCCTCCGGCGCCGGCCGACGCAAAGCGTCCCGGGCGGAGCGGAGCAAGATCCGCCAAGTTTTGATGGCCAAGACGCGGAGCCGCGCGTCTCGCGCGCCCCTGCCCGGCTGCGCCCTGACTTGATCGGCCGGCGGAGAGAGACGACATTGCGGGTTATGACCCCATCGCTCGCCGAAGCCGGCGCCCCAAATCTTCTCCGGGAGGATCGCGACAGCGTCGCGACGCTGGTCATCAAGCGGCAGTCCAGCCGGAACAGCCTCTCTCTGGAGATGATCGAGACGTTGGCGGCGAGCGTCGCCGCCATCGCCGAAGACAAGAAAATTCGCGCCGTCGTCCTGACGGCGCGCGGGCCGGTCTTCTCCTCCGGTCACGACCTTCGTGAGATTCGCGCCCATCGCAACGACGCCGACCGCGGCCGCGGCTATGACGAGCTCTTGATGAAGCGTTGCGGCGCAATGATGCAGGCCATCGTCGCTCTGCCGAAGCCGGTCGTCGCCGCGATCGAAGGCGTCGCCACGGCCGCAGGCTGTCAGCTCGTTGCGACTTGCGACCTCGCGATCGCCGGAGAAGAAGCGCGCTTCGCCTTGTCCGGCCTGAATGTCGGTCTCTTTTGCTCGACGCCTCTGGTCGCGGTCGGTCGCGTAACCTCGCGCAAACATGCGATGGAGATGGCGATGACCGGCGAACTTTATTCGGCGCGCGACGCCGAGCGCTTTGGCCTCGTCAATCGCGTCGTCCCGGCGGGCGCGGCCGAGGCGGAGGCGATGAAGCTCGCCTTGGGTTTCGCCAAACGCTCGGCCAAGGCCCTCGCCATCGGCAAACGCGCCTTCTATCGGCAAATCGAGACGCCTTTGGACGAGGCCTATGCCTCGGCCTCCGCCGCCATGGTCGACAATCTCGCTGAGCGCGATACGCAGGAAGCCATTTCCGCCTTCCTCGACAAACGCGCGCCGCGCTGGGAGGAAGAGTGAGATCCTCGCTCCAAGCGCAATGAACCAGGATTCCTATCCCGACGACTACATCCGCGGCATCTTGAACTCGGTCAAGCGAATCGCGATGGTCGGCGCTTCCGCCAATACCGCTCGTCCATCCTATTTCGTGCTGAAATATCTGGCGACGCGGGGCTACGAGATGCTGCCGATCAATCCCGGTCTCGCCGGCGGCGCGATCAACGGAATCAAGGCATACGGTTCGCTCGCCGAAGCGCCGGGGCCGATCGATATGGTCGAAATCTTCCGCAATTCCGCGGCGGCCGGCCCGATCGTAGACGAAGCGTTGAAGCTCGATCCGCTCCCGAAAGTGATCTGGATGCAGCTCACGGTGCGCAACGACGAGGCGGCGGCGCGCGCCGAAGCGCGCGGCGTCAAAGTGGTGATGAACCGCTGCCCGAAGATCGAATACGGCCGCCTTTCCGGCGAGATCAGCTGGACCGGCGTCAACTCGCGGATTCTGTCGGCCAAGAAGCCGGTGCGCGGCGGCGTCGGCTTCCAGCGACTGACGATCGAGCGCTCCTGACCCGCTGAACTATTCCCGCTCGATCCGGATCACCTGCGGCTTCTGCGTCACGACGCCGTCGGCGAGCGCGAGGTCGAGCGCTTCGCGGATCGCCGTCTCGCTCGTCGCATGGGTGATCAGCACGACGCGCACGGTTTCGGGGCCGTTCCGGCTCGGCGGCGGATCGGTTCGCCGCCTTCGCGCGAGACCCGCGCCGCCCTTCTGCATGATCGATTCCAAGGAAATTCTGCGCTCGGCCATGCGGGTGGCGATCGTCGCCATCGCGCCCGGGCGGTCGACGACCATCAGGCGCACGTAGTAGCCGCCTTCGTGGCGCTGCATCGGGATGCGCTCAACCTCCTCGAGCGATTGGGTCGGGCGCCCGAAAGGCTGGATCGCGACGCCGCGCGCGATGTCGATGATGTCGGCGGCGACGGCCGAAGCGGTGGCGTCGCCGCCCGCGCCCGGCCCGACCAGGGTCAATTCGCCGACCGCGTCGGCGTCGATCGTCACCGCATTGAGCACGCCCATGACTTGCGCGATCGCGGTCGTTTTCGCGACCATGGTCGGATGCACGCGCTGCTCGATCCCGCGCGAAGTACGTTCGGCGACGCCCAGCAGCTTGACGCGATAGCCAAGTTCGTCGGCCGCGACGAGATCGTCCTGCGTGATCGTCTCGATGCCTTCGATATGGATCGCCTCGGCGTCGATCGCCGTTCCGAAGGCGAGCGAGGCGAGTATCGCGAGCTTATGCGCGGTGTCGAAGCCGCCGACGTCGAATGTCGGATCGGCTTCCGCATAGCCGAGCTGTTGCGCCTCCTTGAGGCATTCTTCGAACGAGAGTCCCTCCATCTCCATTTTGGAGAGGATATAGTTGCAGGTGCCGTTGAGGATTCCATAGATGCGGCGGATGGAATTGCCCGCCAGGCCCTCGCGCAGCGTCTTCACGATCGGAACGCCGCCGGCGACGGAGGATTCGAACGCCAGGGCGACACCCTTCGCCTCGGCGAGCTTGGCGAGTTCAAAACCGTGCCGCGCAATCAACGCCTTGTTGGCGGTGACCACCGGCCGGCCGTTCTGCAACGCCGTCTTGACCGATTCATAGGCCGGTCCGTCGGCCCCGCCGATCAATTCGACGAAGACGTCGATCAAGTCCGAGGCGGCAAGGGCGCGCGGATCGTCGAAAAAGGCGACGCCATTGAGGTCGACGCCGCGGTCCCGTGTGCGCTCGCGCGCGGAGACGGCGGTGACGACGATCGCGCGGCCGGTGCGGCTCGCCAGCGCCTCGCCCTGACGCTGCAACAGCCGCACCAGACTGGCGCCGACGACGCCAACGCCGGCGACGCCGACGCGCAAAGGTTCCGACATGACGGCCCCGATCGATTGCCCTAAAGCGGCCTGCCTTTTGCCTGAATTGCGGGCGCGGGGCAAGGAAAGGGGGGGCGCGGCAGCGTTTGACCCGGGGGCGGGCGCGCCTGAGTCGTGCGGCTCAGGCAATCCGGTTGTCATGGTTTTTGCTAGCGAAGGCCGGCCAACGACCGCCTTTGCGCAGCAAAGCCGCAGCGGGCCAGCGTTGTCACAGCGAAAGCGGCCGTAGCGCAGCCAAGGAGCGGCCATAGGGCGTCGAAGACGCTCGTCTTCGAAGGACGATGGCGGCTTGACGACGCTGAACCGATGTGGCCGGCGGTGATTGCTCTCAACGGCGAACGCGCGCCGCCCTTACGCTTTTACAAACGGGCAACCGCCCTGCTCCAAGGACCGGAACGCGTCCTCCGGCTTGATCGTCGCCAGCACCTTGAAATAGTCCCAGTCGCCTTTGGATTCAGCGACCGTCTTCGTCGCGAGAAGGTACATCGGGTGGAGCTTGCGCCCGTCCACGCGGATCGAGCCCTGGCCGAAGAGCGGGTCGTCGGTCGGCATCGCTTTCATTTGATCGACCAATTTCACGCCGTCGGAGGCGCTCTTCGTCACCGCCATCGCTTTGATGAGATGAGCGGTCGCGGAGTACATGCCGGCGTGCATGTCGT
>DASZFX010000027.1:0-11005 GCA_035939375.1 Roseiarcus sp. | reverse complement strand
ATTGGATTGCACGCCGACCAAGGCGACCATGCCAAAGCCGCCATTGGCCTTGATCTTCTCGATCATTTGTTCAGGGCGAACGCGTGAATTCGTCTCGTCGATGGCGATGGCCTCGATCGAGACGCCGTCGCCGAGGACGCGGCGCGCGTTGCAATCCTCGACCAGTCCGTAGAGAACGGCGAGGGAATTCGATGGGATGGCCGAACGGAGCCATTGGATGACATAACCGTCATCGTCGTAGTGCGACGGCTTGACGAGGAAGAGCAGGAAATTTCGCCGCCCCTGCGCCCGCGCTTCGGCTTTGTCGCGCCAGACAAATCCCATCACATCACCCCAGCCATGGACAGCGGCGGCGCTCGTGAGCCCCAAACCGGCAATATATCGGGGCAGCAGCTTGCTTGGCAATCGGCGCCGGCAGGAGGGCCTGAGGTCGCCTCGCGCCTCCAAGTCGTTGGTGGTGGCCGCCGATAGGTTGCTTAGCGGAACGCGGCGCGAGATGGTCGTGGTTGACGATAGGCCGGACGGCGCCGTCAAGCCGATGGTCGACAAGAGACAACCCGATGATCGACAAGAGAAATGAGGGTCGAATGCGCACGTCTTCGCTGAGCCGCCGCGCTCTGCTCGCGGCCGCGCCCGGAGCGCTCCTCTGGGCGCGCCTTGCCCCGGCTTTCGCCGCGATCGCGACGCCGTTCAGCGGCGGCCTCGCCCCGCCGATGACCGGACGGGAGGAGTTCATACGCTGGATGGCGGCGAATCGCGGCGAGGACCCTGCCTTTCTCGGCCAGAGATGGGACCGCTACCTCCAGCTTGTCGCCCACCGCGATGTCTGGGACGAGCGCGACAAGGCGGCCTATCTCCTGACGCCTCGCGAGGAATTCGTCACGCGCGCCAATCTCGCCCGCGCCTACGAATGGCACTATCTCGACATCGGTTTCGGCGTGACGATCACGGGGCCGCATACCGTGGCGCGAATGACCAATGTCCTCGACCCAAAGCCCGGCGAGAAGGTGCTCGAGATCGGCACGGGCTCCGGCTATCAATCGGCATATCTTTCGTATCTCACCGACCGGATCTGGTCGATCGAGATCATCCACGCCTTGGCCCAGCGCACCCGCGCCGTTTATGACGGCCTGATCGCGCGAGGCTATAACGAATATAAGGCGATCACGACGCGCAACGCGGACGGCTATTACGGTTGGGAGGAGGCCGCGCCCTTCGACAAGATCATCGTCACCTGCGGCATCGATCACATTCCGCCGCCCTTGCTGCGTCAGCTCAAAGCCGGCGGCGTCATGGTCATTCCCGTAGGGCCGCCCGGCGCGCAGCATGTGCTCAAAGTCGTCAAGGAACAGGGAGAAGACGGATCGATCCACGTCAACCGTTCGGATATCTACGGCGGCGCGATCATCAATTTTGTACCGTTCACCAAACTCGAAGGCGGCGCGATCGTCGGGACGCATAGCCAATAGGCGGAGGCCGATTGGGTCTGGGCGGGGCCGCGGTTAGCCGTCTATCGCTTCGCGCGCTTGTTCCTCTTCGCCAACGTCCTCAGCCTCAACGCATTGAGCTTGATGAATCCGCCGGCGTCGTTGTGGTCATACGCCACGGCGCCTTCCTCGAAGGTCACCAGGTCCTGATCGTAGAGCGAATAAGGGCTCTCGCGGCCGATCAGGATGACGTTGCCCTTGTAGAGCTTCAGCCGCACCCGGCCGGCGACGTATTCCTGGCTCTTGTCGATCAGCGTCTGCAGCATTTCGCGTTCAGGCGAGAACCAGAAGCCGTTGTAGATGAGTTCGGCGTAGCGCGGCATCAGCTCGTCCTTGAGATGGGCCGCGCCGCGATCGAGCGTGATCGATTCGATGCCGCGATGGGCGATCAGGAGGATTGTGCCGCCCGGCGTCTCGTACATGCCCCGCGATTTCATGCCGACGAAGCGGTTCTCGACGAGGTCGAGCCGGCCGATCCCATTGTCATGGCCGAGCCTGTTGAGCGCCGTCAGCAGTTCGGCGGGCGAAAGCCTCTTGCCGTCGATTGCGACCGGGTCGCCCTTCTCGAAATCCACCGCGATGATGGTGGGCTTGTCGGGCGCCGCCTCAGGATCGAGAGTGCGCGAATAGACATAGGCGGGCGTCTCCTTGGCCGGGTCTTCGAGGACCTTTCCCTCCGAGGAGACGTGCAAGAGATTGGCGTCGATCGAAAAAGGCGCCTCGCCGCGCTTGTCCTTGGCGATCGGAATCTGGTTCTGTTCGGCGAAGGCGATAAGGGCGTTGCGCGAGGCGAACTCCCATTCGCGCCAGGGCGCGATCACCTTGATGTCCGGGTCGAGCGCGTAGGCGGAGAGTTCGTAGCGGACCTGATCGTTGCCCTTGCCGGTCGATCCATGAGCGATCGCGTCGGCATGGGTCTCATGGGCGATCTCGACGAGGCGCTTGGCGATGAGGGGCCGCGCGATCGAGGTGCCGAGCAGATAGAGCCCTTCATATTGCGCGTTGGCGCGGAACATCGGAAAGACGAAGTCGCGGACGAATTCCTCGCGCAAGTCCTCGATATAGATGTTATCGGGTTTGACGCCGAGCAGTTCGGCCTTTTTGCGGGCCGGCTCCAATTCGTCGCCCTGGCCGAGATCGGCGGTGAAAGTGACCACCTCGCAATGGTAAGTCGTCTGCAGCCATTTGAGGATGATCGAAGTGTCGAGCCCGCCCGAATAGGCGAGGACCACGCGCTTGATCTTGTGTTTATCGGGCTTGGACATCGGGTTCTCTTGCAGAAGTCGCCTTCGGCCATATTGAGCCATGGGCTTCTACAAGGCGCGGCGCGATCCGCGCAACCCTTGTGATCCCAGCCTTGCGCACGCGGACGCGTCACACGACCTTGTAGACCTTGCCGGTCTCGCGCCCTTCGATGCTGCGGCTGAAGGCGAGCGCCGCGCGCGCGACGGGCGTCGCCTCGAAGCCGCGGAAAAATGGCCCGTATCCCCCGAGCGACTCGACGAAGACGGTCGGGCTCACTGCGTTGATGCGCAAAGCCCGCGGCATTTCGATCGCGGCGGCGCGTACGAACGCCTCGATCGCCCCATTGACCATGCTCGCCGACGATCCGGCGACGATCGGCTCATCGACGAGCACGCCCGAGATCAGCGTGATGGAGCCGCCCTCGTTGAGCTTGTCGCGCGCGGCGAGGGCGAGGTTGACCTGGCCCATCAGTTTGTTGACGAGGCCGAGGCCGTAGACGGATTGCTCGATCTTGACCGGGGCGATGGCGCCGAGCGGCTCGAAATTAACCGTCCCGGCGGCGCAGGCGACCGCGTCGAAAGCGCCGGCGGCGGCCAGCGCCTTTTCGATGCTCGCGGGATCGGCGATGTCGAGGCGGATGTCGCCGGATTTGGAGCCGGCGCTGACGACCTCGTGGCGTTGGCCAAGCTCGGCAGCGACGGCTCTGCCGAGAACGCCGCCGGCGCCGACGAGCAATATTCGAAGCTTCTTCTCATTCGCCATAGGCCTCTCCCGTCTCGCGGCCGCCGTGGAGACGGTTCGTTGCCACAAGGAGGCCCGAAAGGAAAGGCCGTCCGCCGGCTGCGAAAATGGTCTAGAATGAGAAAAACCGCCAAAGGAAGGCTCGCCGCCGATGCTCGACGGCTTGACTGTCTTCGCCACTGCGATCGCCTATGTAGGCGCGCTGTTCCTGATCGCCTATTGGGGCGATCGGTCCGGACGCCGCTTCATGGCGGCGCGCGCGCGGGGGGCGATCTATGCCCTCAGCCTGGCGGTCTATTGCACGACCTGGACCTATTACGGCTCGGTCGGCATCGCCTCGGCGCATGGCCTCGACTTCCTGCCGGTCTATATCGGACCGATCGTCGTCGTCGGCCTCGGCCATCGATTGGTGGCGCGCATCGCCGCCCTCGCCAAGGCGCAGAACATTACTTCAGTGGCCGATTTCGTCGCTGCGCGCTACGGCAAGGCGCAGCATGTGGCGGCTCTCGTCGCCTTCGTCGCCGTCATCGCCACCGCTCCTTATATCGCGCTGCAGCTCAAGGCCATTGCGCAGACGATCATGATGATGATCGGCTCGCTCGAGGAGGGCCGGCTCACCCCGGCGGCGCCCTCGTCGGTTTTCTTTCTCGCCGTCGCTCTGCTTCTCGCCGCCTTCGCCATGGCCTTTGGCACGCGGCGGATCGATGCGACGGAGCACCAGGACGGTCTTATCCTCGCCGTCGCCGCCGAGTCCCTCGTCAAGCTCGTCGCTTTTCTGGGCGTCGGCGCCTTCGTCGTCTGGGGCTCCTTCGGCGGAATCGGCGGCCTGGCCCATATCGCAGTCGACAATCCTGCGATCGCCGCGGTGATGCAGACGCCGCCCGACGCCGCCAATTGGATCGTCACGACGTTGCTTTCGGCGCTGGCGATCCTGCTGCTGCCCCGCCAGTTCCATGTGATGATCGTCGAGAACAGAGACCCGCGCGATATTCCCGCCGCCGCCTGGCGCTTCGCCCTCTATCTCGTGCTGATCAACCTCTTCGTCGTTCCGCTGGCAATCGCCGGGCTTGCGACCTTCGGCGCCGGCGCCATCGATCGCGACTATACCGTTCTCGCCTTGCCGCTCGCCGCCGGCGCCCATGGCGTCGCCTTGCTGACGATGATCGGCGGCTTGTCGGCGGCGACGGCGATGGTCGTCGTCGAGAGCGTCGCGTTGTCGATCAGCGTCTCGAACAACCTCGTCATGCCGCTTGTGTTGCGCGGCCGCGCCAGCGCCGATGCGCGATCGGGCGACATCGGCTCGCTGGTTCTTTTCGTGCGTCGCGCCGCGATACTCGGCGTTCTCTTCCTCGGCTACGCCTATATACGCGTCGCCAACGACGCCGCCCTGTCTTCGATCGGGTTTCTATCCTTCGCCGGCGTCGCCCAGATCGCCCCGGCCTTTCTCGGCGGTCTATTTTGGCGTCGCGCCAACGCCCGCGGCGCCTCGGCGGGGCTTATCGTCGGCGCGGCGATCTGGTTTTACACGCTTCTGCTGCCGTCGCTCGAGCCGGGCTCCTCAGCTTTCGCCAGTTTTCTCGAACACGGGCCGTTGTCGATCGCGTGGCTGAAGCCCAGCGCGTTGCTCGCCATCACCTCCCGTCCGCTGGTCAGCGGCGTGCTTCTCAGCCTCGGCGCCAATCTGGCGGCTTTCATCATTTTCTCGTTGACGCGCCAGGCGAGCGCGATCGAGCGCCTGCAAGCCGGCGTCTTCGTCGGCGCCGAGCCGGCGGCGAGCGCGCCGAGTTTCCGGTTGTGGCGAGCCTCGACGACGGCGGGCGAACTCGAAGCGACCGTGTCGCTCTATCTCGGGGCTGAGCGGGCGCGCGATGCGCTCGAAAACTTCATGGGCGCACGCGGCCTCAAATTCGAACCTTCCGGCGAAGCCGACGCGCCGCTCATCCGCCACGCCGAACATTTGCTGGCGTCGGCGATCGGCGCCTCCTCTTCGCGCCTGGTGATGTCGCTTCTGTTCCGCCGTCGCGCCATGTCGAGCAAGGCGGCGCTCCGGTTGATCGACGACGCCTCCGCCGCGATCCAATCCAATCGCGATCTCCTCCAGCATGCGCTCGACCACGCCCGCCAGGCGATCGCCGTCTTCGATCGCAATCTCGCCTTGACCTGCTGGAACCGCGCCTTCGGCGAATTGTTCGATCTGCCGAACTCGATGCTTCGGCTCGGCGTCGGCCTCGACGAGATCGTCCGCCATAACGCCGCGCGCGGCGTCTATGGGCCCGGCGCATCGGACGAATTCGTGGCGAGCCGCATCGAAAGCCTGCTCAATGAGGAATCGCCCTCGCGGTTGCGTCTCTACCCGCAGGGGCGGGTTGCAGAAGTACGCTCGGCGCGGCTGCCCGACGGCGGCATCGTCACTACTTATACCGACGTGACCGAGACGGTCGAAGCCGAGGAGAGGCTCGCCGCCGCCAACGAGCGGTTGGAGCAGCGTGTGCGCGAGCGCACCGAACAATTGGAGCGGCTCAATCACGAATTGGCGCGCGCCAAGACCGCCGCCGAAGAGGCGAACCTTTCGAAGACGCGCTTTCTGGTGGCGGCCAGCCACGACCTTTTGCAGCCGCTCAACGCCGCGCGCCTCTATGCGACGTCGCTGGCCGAAGTGGTCGGGCGCGCGAAGGAGGACGAACCGGCGGATCTCGCCCGCAACGTCGACGCCTCGCTGGAAGCGGTCGAGGACATCCTCGGCGCCTTGCTCGATATTTCGCGCCTCGACGCCGGCGCGATCAAGCCGCAGATCGTCGCCTTTCCGATTGCCGAGGCGCTGCGTCAATTGGAGATCGAATTTGCGCCGATCGCCGAAGCCAAGGGTTTGAAGCTGACCTTTGCCGCTTCTTCGCTCGTCGTGCGCTCGGACCGGCTTATGCTGCGACGGCTGCTGCAAAACCTCGTCTCGAATGCGATCAAATATACGCCGCGGGGGCGCGTGCTGGTCGGCTGCCGACGGCGCGGCGACCTCTGCGCCATCGAAGTCTGGGACACCGGGCTCGGCATCGCCGCGGCCAAGCACGAGACGGTGTTCGAGGAGTTCCAGCGCCTCGACCGCGGTGCGCGCGCCGCGCCGGGGCTCGGTCTCGGCCTGTCGATCGTCCAGCGTCTGGCGCGTGTGCTCGGCCATCCGATCATCCTGCGCTCGACGCCGGGCCGGGGCTCGATGTTCTGCGTCGCCGCGCCGCTCGGAACGCAGGCTCAGGCCTCTTTGCGCGAGGAAAGGCGCCTACGCGACGCCGTGCGCGTCGACGAGTCCCTGACCGGCTTGGCGGTGCTCGCCATCGACAACGAGCCCCGCGTTCTCGCGAGCCTAAGCCTTCTCCTCGAAAAATGGGGCTGCCGCGTCATCGCCGCCACGGGCCTTGTCGATGCGATGGCGCTACTCGGAACGGGCGAGGGGCGCCCCGACGCCATCGTCGCCGACTACCACCTCGACGACGGCGACGGCCTCGCCGCGATTGCGGCGCTGCGCGCCGCATTCGATCAAGAGACGCCGGCGATCTTGGTGACCGCCGATCGTGACCCCGAAATACGCGCGGCGGCGGCGCTCGCCGACGTCGCCATGCTCAACAAGCCGCTGCGGCCCGCCGCTTTGCGCGCGCTGCTGATGCGCTGTAAGACCCTCCGGCTCGCGGCGGAGTGAGCTCGGCCTCGCGGCGCCGTGGCGATCTTTGTGGCTCCGGCCAGGGGACGCCATCGAAGCAATTGTCGCGCGCAATTCGCAATTCGGGACGCCAGTCTAAGCCGGAGCTCGATCGTACTCTCTGAGAGTCTCCGCCGGTCTCACGATTGGGCGAGCTTTTGCGCTATCGTCAGCCACTGTCTCTGATTGCGGCGCACATGGGCGGGCGCGCGATTCAAGTCCTTCACTACATCCGCGGCTATTGCGCGCGATTCGTCGGTGCGGCCGAGCAGTTGCAATAATCCCGCCAAGCGGACTCGGGGTTCGACGCCGGGAAAATAACGGCTGACCTCGTCGTATTGGTCGAGCGCCTCTTCGGCGCGGCCCGCTTTTTCAAGCGCCATCGCATAGAGCAGATGAGCGTCCCCCGACTGATAGTCCGGCCAGCGTTCTTTGAGCGCTTCGAGCGTCGCGACGGCGACTTGCGGCTTCTCCATCTCGAATTCGGCCCGGGCCTTGCCGACCATGAAAACGGGTTCGGCGCCAAGCGGCTTGCTCAGGATCGTTTCGAAATGCGCATGCGCTTCGTTGAATTTGCCGAGAGCGAGGCATTCCTCGGCGAGCGCCGACCGGTTCGCGATCGTGTCGACGATGAGGATTTCATCGCGCAATTGTCGATAGCGTCTCGTCGGGTTGAGCGCGCTCGCGATGTGCTCACGCGCGCGCCGGCCCTTGTACGAGCTCAGCCATTCCGGGGCGAGTTCGGCCACGACATAAGCGACGCCGCCGACGCCGGGCAGAAACAGGATGACATAGGCCCAGGGCCAGAAGCGGCCGGTTTTGGCTGTGTGGACGATGAGGACGACGTCGAGAACGAACAGCAATATGCCGAGAGACAAAGGAGTGTTCCTTGAAAATTCATTGCGATCCGCGGAGGGGCGACCTGTGCGGAACATATAGGGAACGATAACCATCAAGGTTTCACTTCGTCAAGCAGTGCAAACGGCGGGTAACTTGGCTGGCCGGGACGAATAGGTCGGCAGGCCCTGCCGCCGGCGCCGTCTCGGCGCCTGACGCTCGGCGGCGCTGTTAAATTCACGCTCTGAGCGGCAGCCGTTCCGCATTCGCCGCCGGCGCATCGGCGCGGTCGCGCTCGCTGAGCGCCACGACCGCATCCGCCGTCAGAACGCGATTTCGCCCAGCCGCCTTGGCCGCGTAAAGCGCGCGATCGGCCGCCGAGTAGAGCTGGTTGAAGTTTTCGCCACCCGGAAGCTTGGCGACGCCTGCCGAAATCGTCACTCGGACCGCCTGCCCCAAGGCCAGGATCGGCGTCGCGGCGACGCGGTCGCGCAATCTCAGCAATCTGGCTTCCACCAAATCGGGCGGCGCGTTGGAAGAGAGCAGCGCGAATTCCTCACCGCCGACACGGGCGACCAGCCCAAACTCGCCGAGCTCGCTGGCCATAGTCTCGCCGATCGACTTGATGACTTCATCGCCCGCGAGGTGGCCGTAGGAATCGTTTACGCGCTTGAAGCGATCGATATCGACGATGACCAGGGCCAAAGCCTGGGCTTCCGCGGCGGCGACCGCCTCCATCAGAGCGCGGCGGTTGGCGAGACCCGTGAGTTGATCGACGCGTCCGAGCGCATCAGCGCGCTGTTTCGCCCGGTAAAGCTCGAGATGCGCCTTGCCGATCGTCCGCAAAATCGGAATGGCGAGCGCGAGGACGGTGGTGGTCGTGATCGTCCAGGAGCGCAGGCAGGTCGGCCAATCGATGAAGAAGGCGAGCTGGTTGGTCACATCGGCGGCGAGAGCGATTGCGACGCAGACCACAGTCACGATCAAGACGTAACGGAAGAGTTCCCGTTCGTTTGTGATGGAGGCGCGAAAAACACGTAAAAGATAAGACATGCGGCTCGCCAAGCGCTTACAGCGGGAGGCGATGATGAAACGGCGGTGATAACATAGGATTAACGCCCCCGGCTGGCGCGGACCTCTCAAAAAGGCTTAGCGCCTGGCGGCGAGGCCCGCGCCCAGCCACGGCGTTTCCGGCACCGGCGTCAGCGGGCCTTCGCCATCGATCCAAGAATAGAGATTGGCGACGACAAGATCGGCCATGGCTTGGCGCGTGTGACGCGAGGCGGAGCCGACATGGGGCAGCAACACGGCGTTGTCGAGGGCGACGAGGGCGGCGGGCACGTTCGGCTCTTCGGCGAAAACGTCGAGCCCGGCGGCGAGGATCTTGCGCTTCGCCAGGGCTTCGATCAGCGCGTCTTCGTCGACGAGCGAACCGCGTGAGATGTTGATGAGGACCCCGTCCGGCCCGAGCGCTTCGAGAATTTCGCGGTTGACGATGTTTTTCGTCTGCGCCCCTCCCGGCGCGACGACCATCAAGATCCTGCAAGCGCGGGCCATGCCGATCAGGGTCGGATAGTACAAGTAAGGCGCGCCTTCCTGCGGCTTGCGGCCGTGGTAGACGACGTCGAGGCCGAAGGCGACCGCGCGGCGCGCGATCACCTTGCCGATGCGGCCGAGGCCGAGAATGCCCAAAATGCGGCCGCGCAGCGAAGCGGTGAGGGGGAAGGGCCCGCTCGGCCAGCGCCCTTCGCGAAGATACCGCTCGGCTTGCGGCAATTGGCGCACCGTCGCGAGCATCAAGCCGAAAGCCGTGTCGGCGACTTCCTCGTCGAGAACGCCGGGCGTATGGGTAACGATGATCCCATGCTCGCCCGCCCATTTGGCGTCGACATGGTCGTAGCCGACCCCGAAACTGGCGACGATCTGCAAATTGGGCAGGCGCCGCATCAAGGCGGCGTCCACGGTCGCCTGATGCGATCCGGCCGCGACCCCCCGGATCTTGGGCGCAAGACGCCTGAGCGCCGCCTCAGGATCCGCTTCGCGCCAGAGCCGATGGAGCCGCATCCTCTTCTCGATGCCGCCGGCGATATCGCCCATGCCCTCGATCGGCATCAGCACGTCGAAATCCGCGATTTCGTGAGCCATCGTTCCCGTCTTTCCGATTGTCCGCCCATATTGGCCGGGCGGGCGGGGCAGGCGCAACCGGGCGCCTTTCGCGGTTCCGTCGGACGTGGCATGGCGTTGCGAATGCCGATCGAAGAATCGTTGCGAAACGAGGCCAGCGCCGGCGCGTCGCGCCGAAGACCGCTGCTGCGCCGGCTGATCCTCAAGGACTTCCGCTCCTACGCGGCGCTTGATATGGCGATCGGCGGCCGGCTCGTCGCGCTTTGCGGCGAGAACGGCGCCGGCAAGACCAATCTGATCGAGGCGCTCTCCCTCTTCGCGCCGGGCAGGGGCCTGCGCCGCGCCGAACTCGCCGAATGCGCGCGCCACGGCGGCCCGGGCGGGTTCGCCATTTCGATCCTCGTCGAGGACGAGGGCGAGCCGCGCCAGCTCGGCACGGGCTTCGATCGCGAAACCGCGGAGGAGACGCCGGGCCGCAAGCATCGCATCGATCGCGCGCCGGTCGCCTCGGCGCGGGCCTTCGCCGATTATTTGCGCATCGTTTGGCTGACGCCGGCGATGGACGGGCTCTTTACCGGTCCGGCCAGCGAGCGGCGCCGCTTTCTCGATCGCCTCGTCCTGGCGATCGATCCCAATCATGGCGGGCGCGTCGCCCAATTGGAGCGCGCTCTGCGCGGCCGCAACCGGCTGCTCGAAGAGGGCGGGCGCGACGTCCATTGGCTTGAGGCGGTGGAGCGCGAGACGGCGGAGCTGGCGGTCGCGGTCGCGGCCGCGCGGGCCGAATGCGTCGCCCGGCTGAAGGCGATGATTGCAACGGAGCGCGACGACGAGTCGCCCTTTCCCTGGGCCGATCTCGCGCTGGAGGGGGACGTCGAGCGGCTCG
>DASZFX010000026.1:0-4605 GCA_035939375.1 Roseiarcus sp. | reverse complement strand
CAATCCGTCAAAGACCATGCGCGTCATTGAGCGCCTTTTGCAGGTCCTGGAATTCTTCGCAATCGCCGGAGCCGCAGATCGTCTTGATCTTCGTCAATTGCTCCTCGGCGAGATCGAATTTGCCGAGGATCACATAGGCTTCGCCGAGATATTCGCGCACCTGGGCGTAATTTGGATCAAGCGCGACCGATTTCAGGTAGTAGCCGACGCCCTCTTCGGTCTTGCCCAATTTGCGAGTGATATAGCCGCGATAGTTCAGCGCCTTCGGCGTGTTGATATCCTGCGACAGGTCGAGAACTTCGAGCGCGTCCTCGTAACGTTCGGCCTTGGCGAGCGCGAAGGCATAGTCGGCAAGCTCGCTGTCGGGGAGAACGCCGCTGTGCTGCGCCAGGCATTTGCGGAGCTTTGCGTCCCACACCTTTCCGTGCGAGCAGGTCGTCAGATCGGTCTGCTCCTTGTCCATCCTGGCCGGGCCGCCGCCGCCTCCTCCACCTCCGCCTCCTCCGCCTCCGCCTCCGCCGCCTCCTCCTCCGCCGCCGCCTCCGCCTCCTCCGCCGCCTCCTCCGCCCCCTCCGCCTCCGCCCCCTCCGGAGGCGAGGGCGCCAGGCGCCAGAAGGATCGCTGCAAGCACCAGTCCGACCGATGCGGCGCAGAAGCGCGCGCCAAAGCGCATGATTGTGAACGACATGCGATCTCCTCCATATTGACGGTCGCTGGAGAAACACGCCTATTGGCCGTCCTATTCGCGCTCCCGTCGCAGAAAGGCGCGCCGAAAGGGCGGACGGAAATGGCGAGCCGCGACGAAATCAGAGCCGGGCTATCCCACAATCTTGCGCATTTGTGGCGTTACGGCCTTGCTTTGTCGGGCGCGCGCGACGTCGCTGAAGACCTCGTTCAAGCAACGATGGTGCGCGCGCTCGAACGCGCCGATCAGTTCCAATCAGGCACGCGGCTCGATCGCTGGCTCTTTGCGATTTTGCGCTCCATCTGGCTCAACGAGGTGCGAGCGCGGCGCATTCGCGAGGGGCGCGGTTTCGTCGATCCCGAGCAGGCCCTCTTCAGCGACGGGGCGGAGATCGAAACGAATATATTCGTCGGCCAGGTGTTGAATGCGGTGCATCGGCTGCCCGAAGCGCAGCGCGAGACGGTATTGCTTGTCTATGTCGAGGGACTCTCTTACAGCGAGGCCGCCGAATTCTTAGGAACGCCGATTGGAACCATCATGAGCCGTCTCGCCGCTGCGCGCCTCGCGCTGAGCAAGTTACGTCCCGCCGATAGCCCGCCGGTCGCGCGCGGGACGGCCAAATGACCGATGAACCCGAAGACGCCCTCTTGGTCGCCTTCATCGACAATCAGCTCGATGAAGCCCGGCGCAAGGCTCTCGCGGCGAGGCTCGTCGTCGAGCCCGAATTGCGCGCGCGCATCGAGCGATTGGCGGCAGGCGGCCTGCCCTTCCGCCGCGCCTTTGAGGTTGAGCTCGCCGAGGCGCCGCTCGCGCGCATGCAGGAACGGCTCGACGGCCTTGCCGGCGCCGAAAATCGCTCGCCTGCGCGCCCGGCTCGGACGCGTTGGATCGCCGCCGCCGCCGCGGCGCTGGCTTTGCTGCTGATCGGCTGGGGGATTGGACGCTACGCGCCGATCCCCAGCGCGCCCACGCCGGTTGCTTCCGACAATGACGAAGATTGGCGCCAGGCCGTCGCCGAATATGTCTCGCTTTATACACCCGACACTTTCGCCGGCGGCGCTGACGCAAAAGCCAGCGAGGCGGCGCTCGCTTTCCTGTCGCAGAAACTCGGCGTCGCGCTGACGCCGGCCTCCGTCGCCCTGCCCGACCTCACGTTGAAACGAGCCGACATGCTTGCCTATGACGGCGCGCCTTTGGGTCAGGTCGCCTATCTCGACAGCGGCGGACCCGTCGTCTTCTGCATCATTCGCAACGGTGAAAAGGACGAGCCGATAAGCGTCGAGAAGCGGGAAGACGTGACGCTCGCTTCTTGGGGACGCGGCGGGCGCGGTTATCTCGTCGCCGGCCGGCTGTCTCCCGAACGGACGGCGGCGCTCGCCAAAACCCTGTCCGCGCGATTCTAAAGACCTCCGTCGGCCCTGAGCGCGTTGACACCACGGCGCGATCGGAAAAGAAAGCGACGCGCGGCGCCGGTGAGGCGCCGCGGTCGCGCCGTCGGGGCGCGGGGAAGGCTCCCTTTCGAATGCCCGTGCATTTCGACCTGATCCTCGAAGGCGGAATCCTCGTCAATCAGGACGGCGTCGGCGCGCGCGACATCGGCGTCGTCGGCGAAACGATCGCCGCGATCGGGCCGCTCGGACAGGCCGCGGCCGGCGAACGCATCGACTGCCGAGGCTTGCATGTTCTTCCCGGCATGATCGACAGTCAGGTTCATTTCCGAGAGCCGGGCGCAACGCATAAGGAGGATTTGGAGAGCGGCTCGCGCGCCGCCGTCCTCGGCGGCGTCGCCGCGGTCTTCGAAATGCCGAATACGGATCCGCTGACGGTCTCGACGACGTCCTTGGAGGATAAGCTCGCCCGCGCCAAGGACCGGATGCATTGCGATTTCGCTTTCTGGGTCGGCGGGACGCACGACAATATCGAGGATCTGCCGGAACTGGAGCGCCTGCCGGGCGTCGCCGGAATCAAGGTCTTCATGGGCTCGTCGACCGGCAAGCTGCTGGTCTCCGACGATGCCGGCGTCTTGGCGATCTTGAAAAGGACGCGCCGGCGGGCCGCCTTTCATAGCGAGGACGAGCCGCGGCTCAACGAGCGCAAATCTTTACGCGTTCCGGGCGACCCCTCCTCGCATCCTGTCTGGCGCGACGAAATTTCGGCGCTCAAGAGTACGCAGCGCCTTGTCGCACTGGCGCGAGAGGCGCGCGCGCGCATCCATGTCCTGCATATTTCGACCGCCGAAGAGATCGACTTTCTGCAAGGCCACAAGGATGTGGCGAGCGCAGAGGCGACGCCGCATCATCTGACGCTCTGCGCCGACGATTATGCGCGTCTTGGGACAAAATTGCAGATGAACCCGCCGGTGCGCGCAAGTCGCCATCGCGAAGCGATCTGGCGCGGGATCGACCAGGGAATTATCGATGTGCTCGGCTCCGATCACGCGCCCCACACGCTCGTCGAAAAGACCAAGCCGTACCCTGAGAGCCCGTCGGGCATGACCGGCGTTCAGACGCTCGCCCCGATCATGCTCGATCATGTCGCCACCGGTCGCCTGTCGTTGCAGCGCCTCGTCGATCTGACCAGCGCCGGTCCGCAGCGCCTGTTCGGGATCGCCAACAAAGGGCGCGTCGCCGTGGGCTATGACGCAGATTTCACGATCGTCGATCTCAAGAAGCGCATGACGATCAGCGATTCCTGGATCGCCTCGCGTTGCGGCTGGACGCCTTACGACGGCCGGAGCGTCACAGGTTGGCCGATCGGAACTTTCGTGCGCGGCGCGCGCGTCATGTGGGAGGGCGAGATCGTTGCGCCCTCCCGCGGCAGGCCCGTCCGGTTTGCCGAGGCTCTGTAAAGGGCGCGTCCCGCGCGCATCGCGAGGCGACCTGAGCCCTCGGCCGCCCGCCGCCGGTGAAATTCGTTTGACGAAAGCGCGCGCCTTGAAACATCATGCGCAAAAGACGGGTCCGCAGGGCCCTTGATGGAGACCGAGAGGGCGGGCGTCTGGCGGCGAGGCTGACGCGCCCGCCGAGGAATCATCTCCCACCCAACCAGGCTTTGCAGATGGCGAATGCGCCGGTTGGTTCGCAGGTTGCGCGCCGGCGCCTGGCGGACGGTGTGGACGACGTGAGTTCGGCGAGCGCCATCGAGTTGAAAGGGGTCTGCAAGGATTTTCCCGCCGCAGGCGGCGGCATATTCCGGGCGCTTGACCAGATCGCTCTTACCGTCGCAAGCGGAGAGTTCATCGCCCTCGTCGGCCCTTCGGGTTGCGGCAAAACCTCGATCCTGCGACTGATCGCGGCGCTTGAAACCCCGAGCTCCGGCGCGGTCCTCGTCCACGGCGAGCCGCCGCAGCGCCTGGCCGAACGCCACCGCCTCGCCATCGCTTTCCAGGAGCATGCGCTGCTGCCCTGGCTCACGGTCGAGGCCAATCTGGAGCTTCCTTTCCACATTGCCGGGCGAAAAGTCGATCGCGCCAAGATCGCTGATTTGCTGGCGCTGGTCCGGCTCAGCGAATTCGCGCGGGCGCGGCCAAAACAGCTCTCGGGCGGCATGCGCCAGCGGGTGGCGATCGCCCGCGCGCTGACGCTGGAGCCCGAAGTGCTGTTGCTCGACGAGCCCTTCGGGGCGCTCGATGCGGTCACGCGGCGCCACCTCAACATCGAACTCGAACGCATCTGGAGCCGGAACCAGATCACCACCGTCCTCGTCACCCATTCGGTGCAGGAAGCCTTGTTCCTCGCCGACACGCTGGTCATCATGGGCACGCGCCCCGGCCGTATCTTGCGCACGGTCAAGCCGGGATTCCCGCGCCAGGGCCGGATGGACATCATGCGCAGCGAAGCGTTCCACAAGCTGGCCGATGAACTCGTCCAGGCGCTCGAACCGGAAGGGGCGAGCGAATGAATGCGACGCGGCGCGGCGCC
>DASZFX010000025.1:0-7401 GCA_035939375.1 Roseiarcus sp. | reverse complement strand
TATAAGATATATATTATCTGCATATTAGTCGCGGCTTGCAGGCTGCGCGCCCATTCGGAGGCCCGGCCGTGAATAGTCCGATCAAGTCGACCGATCGCCGTGCGGAGATTGTCGCGGCCATTCGCGCCGAGACGGGAATCGACGAGGGAATGATCGACCGTCTCGTGCGCGCTTTCTACGCCCGCGTTCGCGCCGATGCGCTGCTCGGCCCTATCTTCGCCGCTAGGATCAAGGATTGGGAGCCGCATCTGCGGCAAATGTGCGCCTTTTGGTCGTCGGTGGCGCTGATGAGCGGCGCCTATCACGGTCAGCCCATGCAGAAGCATCTGCCGCTGCCGATCGACGCCCGGCACTTCGACCGCTGGCTCGCTCTCTTTGCAGAAACCGCCCGCGATCTCTGCCCGCCCAAAGCCGCTGACAGCTTCGTCGTGCGGGCCCAAAGAATCGCGGAGAGTCTCGAACTCGGCCTTGCCGGCGCCCATGGCGCGCTGCTCGCCAAAGGCGAAAGATTTCTGCGCGCCGGTTAGGAGGCTCGCCGGGTGTTGCCGAGAATTCGAGGCGCCGCGACAGGCTCGCTTCTGCAGAACGTTCCGGATAGGATTTTCCAAGCCGAACCCCTTCAGGTCGCCGATAGCGCCCAAGGGTAAGCTGGGAGGAGCCATGAGCGCCGCGAGACTGAAGCATTATGGCTGGGGTCGCGAAGGCGAGGCGATGAGCGAAGCCGAGCGCGCCTTCGTGCTTGGCCGCTACATCAAGAAATTCGGGCATGAGCGTTTCGAGACCTTGGCCGCGCCGCGTCTCGAGGACATCGCGTTGCCTGAGCCTCGCGTGACGCCGCCTTCCTCGCTTGCCGCTTTCTGCACGGCGGAGCGCTACGATCGCATCGCCCATACTTACGGCAAGTCCTACGTCGATTATGTCCGCGGCCTGCTCGGCCGCTATGATTGCGCGCCCGACGTCGTCGCCTATCCGCGCAGCGAGGCCGAGATTTCGGCCGTCATGGATTGGGCGGGCGGCGTCGAGGCTTCCCTTGCGCCCTTCGGCGGCGGATCGAGCGTCTGCGGCGGCGTCGAGCATCGCCGCGACGGGCGATACAAGGCCGCCGTCACGTTGGACCTGCGCAATCTCGGCAAGGTGCTGGAGGTCGATGCGACATCGCGCGCCGCCCGGATCCAAGGCGGCGCCTTCGGCCCGGCGCTCGAAGCCCAGCTCAAGCCGCATGGCCTCACATTGCGCCATTTTCCGCAAAGCTTTGAATATTCGACGCTGGGCGGCTGGATCGCGACGCGTTCCGGCGGCCATTTTGCGACGCTCTATACCCACATCGACGACCTCGTCGAAAGCCTTCGTCTCGTCAGCCCGAGCGGCGTGATCGAGACGCGCCGCCTGCCGGGGTCGGGCGCCGGGCCGAGCCCCGATCGCATGATCATCGGCTCGGAGGGCGTTCTTGGGATCATTTCCGAAGCCTGGATGCGGCTGCAGGCCAAGCCGGAATTCCGCGCCGGCGCCGCCGTTAAGTTCGAGACCTTTTTCGCCGCCGCGCGCGCGGTCCGCGCCCTGGCGCAAGCCGGTCTCTATCCGTCGAATTGCCGCATCCTCGATCCGTCGGAAGCTTTCAACACCGGCGCCGCCGACGGGGCCGTCGCCATCCTGGTGCTCGCCTTCGAATCGGGGGACCATTCGCTCGAAGCCTGGATGCGGCGCGCCCTCGAATGCTGCGCCGATCACGGCGGCCAAGCCGAGACAGGCGGCGTCGACGCTCATCGCGAAGGCGCGGCCGGCCTCTGGCGCAACGCCTTCATCCGCATGCCCTATGCCCGCGAATTCCTGACGCCGGCGGGGATCATCAACGATACGTTCGAGACCGCGATCACCTGGGAGCGCTTCGAAACCTTGCACGATGCGGTCAAATCCGCGACCGAGCGCGCAATATTCGAGGCGACAGGCGTTGCGGGCGAAGTCACCTGCCGCTTCACCCACGCCTATCCGGATGGCCCCGCGCCATATTTTTCCTTCCACGCGCTCGGGCGCCACGGCGCGCTCATCGAACAATGGCGCGCGATCAAAGACGCAGCGAGCGAGGCTCTTATCGCGGCCGGAGGCACGATCACTCATCATCACGCGGTTGGGCGCGATCACCGGCGCTGGTACGACAAACAGCGGCCGGAACTCTTCGCCAAGGCGCTGCGCGCGGCAAAAAGCGTTCTCGATCCGCAAGCCATAATGAATCCCGGGGTTTTGATCGAGCCCTGACGTCGGCATCGCGTAACGGGGTCATCCCAGCCGATGCGAAGATCTGCTCCTTGGGCGCGGGCCGGGCGACGAAGTTGCTTGAACTCCATTTCAGGCCCGACAGATCAATGTTCTGTAGGACCGACGGCTTGCGCTTTACGGCGCGTCGTTCCCTGCAATCGTGAGAAGTGGATATTTCGTCGCCTCGGCGACGAGATCTGAGGCGGCGATCTTTTCCCAGGCCATGCCGACAATGGCGCCGCGGCGCACGCGAGAAATGCGATTGTCGCGGATCGTCGCGCCGCCCGCGCCGGGCGCAACCGAGACCGCGATCCCATAGCCGCAGTCGCTCAGCGCATTGCCCGTCGCAAGGACGTTGCTCAGGCCCACGCCATAGCCAAGGGTCAACCCGGCGAAATTGGCGTTGTCGACCGCGTTGCCGCTGACGACCGTATCCGCCTCAACATGGATTCCGACGCCGAAATTCTCGACGCCGCCCTGCGGCGCCGGCCTGACGAGATTGCGCAACGTGTTGCCAGTCACGGAGGCGAGCCTGCCGCCCTGATCGAAATTGGTGACCGAGACGCCGGCCGAGGCGCCGTCGACGATGTTGGACGCCACGACCGCGCGTTGAAAGGCGAATTCGACATAAAGCGCGGTCTCTCCGATATCGAAGCAATTGTTGCTCGCGATCAAGGCGTCGGCGCTGGAATTAAAGCGGATCGCCGAAAAGGCCGCCTGGCGGATGACGTTGCCCATGCAAGCGACGCCGCCGGCGCGAAAGACGCTGATCGCATTCCCGTATGGTCCGTCCCCGCCGGGGTCGGCGCGGATGCGCTCGATGCGATTGCCGCGAAGAATTGTCCCATCATAGCCGGGCGCCGACCGCCAGATTTGCAATCCGTTGGCGCCGCAATCTTCGATGCCATTGTCGGCGATGGTCAGGCCCGTCGCATCGAGACTATGCAATGCGGATTGCGAGAGGACGCGGAACGACGAGCGCTCGATGCGTCCGCCGCAGCGCTCGAGTTTGAGGCCATAGCCCAATGCGCGTTCGATCGCGCAATCGATGATCTCCAAATTCGCGACGTCGCGCGCCTCGATCAGCCCGGCCTCGTCGCCCGGCGCGCGTTTCTCGCCATCGAAGGCGACGCTCTCAATGGCGACGTTGTCCGCCTGCCCGATGGTCAGGATCGGCCCTGGTCCCAATCCGACGAGCCGGCTTGAACGCCCCGCGCCGACGAGCCGCAAATCGCCCGATATTTTAAGACGCGACACCTGGCTCGTCCCGGCGGGGATCGCAACAATGCGGCCGCTGTGCCGCGCTTCGTCGATGGCGCGCTGAAGGCGCGGCGCCGCATCGCCGCCCGTCTGCGCCAACGCGCTGCGCTCTGGATTGATCGCCGGAAGCGCGAGCGCGGCGGCGATGAACCTTCGTCGGTCGATCATGGGCGGCGCCTGCCTCTAGAACGACTTCCAGCCTAGAGGTTGCGCACGATTTTGGGAAATCGACGCTTGCAGCGTCCCAATATTGCAAGACGCCGTAGTACACGAAAGACCCTTCTCCCACTGAGGCGGTTGCCGCCAAATGGGCGGCTTGCGGCCGATCCAAAGAGGGAGCGTCAATGAAGACGAGTTCGAAGGTCGCGTCAGGCGCGATGGCAATTGCGACCTTGCTAGCATTCCCGCAATCCGGCCGCGCATTCGGCATAAATTATCAGAAGGAGGCGCCTTCGGGGAACCAACGAGGATATTCACTTTTCTTAACTGCATGTTTCACAAGCCGTGGTATGGTACGGCGTTTGTGGAGCATGGGTTCATAGCGTACAAGGAGGTAACGCAGAGGCGTTGCGGGAACGCCGACGAGCCTGCTCGCGATGTCTGGTATACGTCCCCGCCGGGGTACAAGGGAACGGATACGGTGACATTCCCATTCGGGAGTTCATCGACAGTCTTTAATATCTCGGTACAGCGACGCTCGTCGTGTTTGATCTCGAGGCGTTCTCCAAAGACGCGCCGCAAATTGGCCAATCGCGCGTCCAAAGGGCGCGCGTCGTGGAGTTCGCCGCCTATCGTTCAACTCGCGCCGTCAATAGCAGACATTGATCCAACGCCAGCCATAGGGTCCCCAGACCCGCTGTAGGCATTGATCGTAGGCGTCGTAGCCGCCGAAATCAAAACCCGGCCCGAAGCCGGCGAATCCAAAGCGATTGTGGTTGAAGCGATGATGGAAGTCGCCGAACGCCATGTGAGGGCCGCCGCCATGGAAGAACATGTGAGGGCCGCCGCCATGGAACATGTGGGAACCGCCGCCGCCGTGGAAGCGGAACATCGCCGCCGCCGGCGTTGCGGCGCCGACGACTACAGAGGCCGCCGCGAGAGCGAGCGCGCCGCCCAGCACGATTCGGCGTAAGGCGGCGATTTTGGATAGCGCCAATCTTTGCGACATGATGACAACTCCGTGGGTGGGCGAGCATGCGCGCCGCGTCTCGACAGCCGCGCCTCAAGGGAACACGTCTCGGTCGGCAACTATTTTCCCAGCGCCGTCGCAAGCGCGCTAAGTCACGCGGATGTGATGGCTGGCGAGGGCTTGCGTGCGTCGCGCCTCTTGCGCATGAACGGCTCGCGCTGCGACGGCCCAACAAGGAATTCGAAATGCGTCTTCCTTCTTCAATTGCGGCCGTCACGCTGTTGGCGACAACCGCGTTCAATGCCGCGGCCGGCGATCCGCACGACGCGATCGCCGCAATAGGCGAGGCGGCGATCCTTCAGCTTCACGCAGTCGGCGCGCAAATCTACGAATGCAAGGCGGAGGCGAATGGCGCCCTCGGCTGGCGGTTTCGCGAACCGATCGCCGTGCTCTTCGCCGGCGGCAAGACGGTCGGCCGGCATTACGCCGGTCCGACATGGGAGGTCGAGGGAAGCGCAGTCGTCGGCAAGGCGGTCGCCCGGGCGCCCGGCGCAACGCCTAAGGATATACCCTGGCTCAAACTCGAGATAACCGATCGGCGCGGCGACGGCCCCTTGAAAGAAGCAACCACCGTGCAGCGCATCGACACCGCGGGCGGCGGGCTCGATGGGGCCTGCGACAAGGAAGGCGACCTGCGCGGCGAACCCTATGCAGCCGACTACGTGTTTCTCAAGAAGCAGGGCGAATGAAGAGGCGGTCGGGGACCTTAAGGCAGCGGTGCCAAGCTCGCCCGAAAGACGACGCGTTCCGGCAGGGCCAACCAGGCGCGCATCGCGGCCTCATCGGTAAAGCGCCCCGATTGCGGCAGCGAACGCGCTTCCCCCTCGACCGCGAGCGCATTCATGCGGAAGGGCCAGGGCGAGAGAACGAAATCGTAAGGTCGTCCTGGCCGCTCGGCGAGCCGCATGACCACGACCTCGCCGTTTCGGTCGGGCGCCTCCAAATCGAGGGGGGTCTTCAGATCGCCGCAGAGCGCCAGCGACAACGCATCGGCGAAAGCGACGAGCGCAGTCTCCTTGTCCAATGCGCGAGCCTCCAGCCCAAGCGCCCGCGACCATGCGCTTTCTATCGGCGCCTGGACGTCGAGATAGTTCTGCGCCGCTTTGGCGTCCGATTCCGCCATGCGATGGCGATCGGCGTAACGACGGTAGATCACATCGCCGTGGCGCGAGATGAGCAGGGCGACATGGGCGCCCCAGGCGGCGAACGCGCGCTCGACGCCGCGGGTCCACATCGGCGCATGGCTTGACGCGTCGACTTCGCGAAACAGATGCGGCCGGCCGGTCGCGGCGTTGAACGTCGGTGCGGTCTCCCAGTCGATCCAGCCGATATCGTGCTGCTCGGCGGCCAACAGGAGCGGTTCGGCCAGGCTTTCGCTCCAAGCGCGCATGATCTGACCCGAGATCCAAGCGTGGGTCAGTTGGCTGATCGCGAGAACGCCGGAATCCTGGCGACGAAACAGCATGAGGCAAACCAAGGCCGGAGCGGCTTCCAATCCTCCGGGCGAGGGGGACCAAGCCCAGCATGGTGGAGCGGGCGCCCCGCTGCAAGTCAATCCTCGCCGCCCCCGGCCCGCCAAGAGGCTTGGACGCGCCGAAGCTGCGGAACCGACGGTTCAACACTTTGCGCCGGGTCCTTACCTCTTCAGGGTGGAATTCATCCTTGACGACATGCTCGAAGAAGTGACCCTTTGATCCGGCCTCGAGAAGCCTGGCGTGGATTTTCGGCGGTACATCAAAATGCCGGTACGTCCTTTAGCCTCGCGACGGCGATGTCCGGCTCCTCGGCGCCCTCGCAATCGAAAGCCATCGTCGTCGAAGGTCGAACCAGCGGGGCGGGAGGGCGGCCCTATTTGTTCGGTGCGGCGGTCGTATGGTCGTTGATCGCTTGCGATTCGATGCAGGTTTGGAGTTCGACATAGGACGCCTGCGGGGCGACCTCCATCACATGGGAGCATTCGTTCCGTATTTTGGCGGGATATTGCGCCCAATTCTGTTGGAGCTTGTTCTTGGCGGTCTGCTCGGAATTCATGCAGTTCTTATATTCCTCCTTCGCCTTCTCGGCAGGGCCGCCGCCGCACACCCGGTCCATGTCGAGATTGGGCAGGGAAGTCATGACCGCGGCGATGAAGACAATCGGGAGCAAGGGTCAATCCTTGTCAATTCTGGGCGCACTCTCTAAGCGCCGATGCGGCGCTTTTCGGACCATCGCCGACACGTTCGCGTGAAGGGCGCCGGCGGCGGGCGGCACGGTTTGGCGGCGATTGCGGCCACGGTACTGATCGTCCTCTCGCCAAAGCCGCTCGCGGAAACAAAAGCGCGGCATCTGCCGCACGCCCGACGATCCCATTCGGCAGGCGCGACGAACCGGCCAATTGGACATGAGCGGGCGAAAGCGCGCCTCCGCATTTTCTTCATTGTAAGCCATTGATATCGCCTGATTCGACAAGATTGCCTATTTGGACGTCGCGGCGCACCCGCGAAGGGGCGTCATTGAAATCGCTCGCGTAGACTTGGAAATTACTCGCGTTAGACTTGGAAATCACTCGCGTTAGGCTTGCCAGGACCGCCAGGCTCGCCTATATCCCGCCCCATCCCACAGGCGGACTTTCGCGGCTCCTGCTTCAAGGCGTCGCTCCGGTGGAGGGCTTAAAAAGCTCTCTTCTCAGGTCCGCCGAGGCATAACCGGAAAGGACTTGA
>DASZFX010000024.1:0-3848 GCA_035939375.1 Roseiarcus sp. | reverse complement strand
TCGAAATAGCCGGGCTGGGGGCGGCTGCTCTGGCGGGCGTTCACTATTGGCGGTTTCGCGTGCCGATCACCATCGCCGCCGGCGTGGCGGCGCTGTGCCTCGCCCCGATCGGCCTCATCGCCGAATACGCGGTGAAAACCGGCGTCAATCTTGTTCCCGCCGCCACTTTGATTTGCGGGCTCGTCGTCTTCGCCCTGGCCATGCGGTTCGACATGTCCGACCCCGAACGTCAGACCCGGCGCACAGACATAGCCTTCTGGCTGCATCTTCTGGCCGCCCCGCTCATCGTGCATTCGCTGATCGGCAAGATTATAGGGGCGGAGCGCTTCGGCGAGCCGAACGCTGGCCAATCGATTGCCGTCCTTTGCATCTTTGCCGCCCTGGGACTGGTTGCGATCGTCATCGACCGCAGAGCGATCCTCGTTTCGGGCCTCGTCTACGCCGGCGTCGCCTTCAGCGCGCTGATTCGCCAATCCGGCGTCGGCGCCACGGTCCTGCCGGCGACCCTGCTGGTTCTGGGGATTTGCGTGCTCATGCTCAGCGCGTTCTGGCGCCCGCTCCGTCGCGCCGTTCTCAGCCTTGTCCCTTCGCGCTTCGCGCGCCGTTTGCCCCACTCGGTCAGCATCGACTCATGACAGATTTTTCCCCGCGCGAGATCGTTTCCGAACTCGATCGCTACATCGTCGGCCAGAACGAGGCGAAACGCGCAGTCGCGATCGCGTTACGCAATCGCTGGCGGCGTTTGAAACTCGCCGCCCCGATGCGCGACGAAGTCCTGCCGAAGAACATCCTGATGATCGGCCCGACGGGCTGCGGCAAGACGGAGATCTCGCGCCGCCTCGCCAAACTCGCCGGCGCGCCTTTCCTCAAAGTCGAGGCGACAAAATTCACCGAAGTCGGCTATGTCGGCCGCGATGTCGAGCAGATCGTGCGCGACCTCGTCGAGATCGGCATTTCGCTCGTGCGCGACAAGAAGCGCAAAGGCCTTGAAGCCAAGGCGCAGCTCGCCGCGGAAGAGCGCGTGCTTGACGCCCTCGTCGGCGCCAATGCGGCCGCGACGACCCGCGATTCGTTTCGGCGCAAATTGCGCGCCGGCGAACTGGACGACAAGGAGATCGAGATCGAACTGCCCTCGGCGAGCCAGGGCCTGCCCTTGTTCGAATTGCCGAACATGCCGGGCGCTTCGGTCGGCGCCATTTCGATCGGCGATATTTTCGGCAAGGGATTCGGCCAGCGCGCCAAGCCGCGTCGCATGACGGTGAAGGATTCTTATGAACCTCTGCTCGCCGCCGAGGCCGACAAATTGCTCGATCAGGAGCAGCTTGTTCGAGAAGCGATCCACGAGGTCGAGAGCAACGGCATCGTCTTTCTCGACGAGATCGACAAGATCTGCGCGCGGGAAGGACGCATCAGCGGCGATGTCTCGCGCGAGGGCGTGCAGCGCGATCTGTTGCCGCTCATCGAAGGCACGACGGTCACGACCAAGCACGGTTCGGTCAAGACCGACCATATCCTCTTCATCGCCTCGGGCGCCTTCCATGTTTCGCGCCCCTCCGATCTCTTGCCGGAGTTGCAAGGCCGGCTGCCGATCCGCGTCGAGCTGGCGTCGCTCACGGAGGAGGATTTCAAACGCATCCTCACGGAACCCGAAGCCAGCCTGATCAAGCAATATATCGCGCTGATGCAGACCGAGGGCGTCGAACTCTCCTTCACGTCGGACGCCATCGACGCCTTGGCGCGGGTCGCCGCCCAGGTCAATGGCGCGGTCGAAAATATCGGCGCGCGGCGCCTGCAAACCGTGATGGAGCGCGTGCTCGACGACGTCAGCTTCTCCGCGCCCGACCGCTCCGGAGAAAGGATCGTCGTCGACGCCGCCTTCGTCGAACGCAACGTCGGCGACCTCGCCAAGAACGCCGATTTGAGCCGGTTCATATTGTGAGGGCGCCAACGTTTCCGGCTTTGCTCACGCATCTGTGAGCGCCGATCCAGTCACTTTCCGACGATCCGACCGTATATCGAGGCAACGGACGATACCGAGGAGAGCGTCATGATCAGAGCTTTGAGATATGCCGCGGCATTGGCTGCGGCCTTGACGGCCTCGGCCGCTTACGCGGATTCGACCGGATGGGGCGGGGGCGAGCGCGGCTGGAATAATCATCAGTGGCGCAACTTGCCGGGAAATCGCGCCGGTTACGAAAATCAGAACGGCTGCCAGCCCGGATTGCACGCCGTGCCCTTCCCCAATGGCAATGGTTTTCGCTGCGTGCCCAATAATTGGTAGCCAACAGCGCCGCCGCCTGCGCGTCGCCAAAGCCGAATACCGTGAGGCCCCAACCCAGTTGGCGGCGGCGGGGAGGGCTCCACGGTGCTTGCTTCGATAGCCGGCCATTGCGATAAGACGGCCCTTCCCGGTCCGGATTTTTCATCGCGATGGCCAGATTTCCCGAACTCGTGTTCTCCGGCGTGCAGCCGACGGGCAGCCTTCATCTCGGCAATTATCTCGGCGCCTTGAAACGCTTCGTCGAGATGCAGGCGACGCATCATTGCCTCTATTGCGTCGTCGACCTGCACGCCATGACCATGCCGCATGACCCGACCCAGCTCCGTGACGCGACCAGAGCGGTGACCGCGGCCTTCCTCGCCTGCGGCATCGATCCCAAGCGCAACATTGTTTTCAACCAGAGCCGGGTCGCCGAACATTCCGAGCTTGCCTGGGTCTTCGATTGCGTCGCCCGCGTCGGCTGGCTCAACCGCATGACGCAATTCAAGGAGAAGGCCGGCAAGGACCGCGAGAACGCCTCGGCCGGTCTTTACAACTATCCCGTGCTGATGGCGGCCGATATTCTCGTCTATCGCGCGACCCACGTGCCGGTCGGCGACGACCAGAAGCAGCATCTGGAGCTCGCTCGCGACATCGCCCAGAAATTCAATAATGATTTCGCCGCTTCGATCGCCGCCCACGGCCATGGCGAGGCTTTCTTCCCACTGCCGGAGCCGCTGATTCAGGGGCCGGCGACGCGGGTGATGAGCCTTCGCGACGGGACGAAGAAAATGTCGAAATCCGACCCGTCGGAATTCGCCCAAATCGCGCTGACCGACGATTCCGACGCGATCGCCCAAAAAATCCGCCGCGCCAAGACCGACCCCGATCCGCTGCCGAGCGAGGTCGCCGGACTTGCGAACCGCCCCGAGGCCGACAATCTCGTCGGCATTTTCGCCGCGCTCGGCGATGAGACCAAGGCCGACGTGCTCCGGCGTTTCGGCGGCGGCCAGTTCTCGTCGTTCAAGAACGCGCTGGCCGATCTGACCGTCGCCAAGCTCGAACCGATCCGTAGCGAGATTTTGCGACTGAACGCCGACCCCGCCCATGTCGACGAGGTTCTCGCTGACGGCGCGGAGCGGGCGCGGGCGATTGCAAAGCCGATCATGGATCAGGCGAAGGATGTCCTGGGACTGATCCGGTAGGGCCGCCCGTCGCTTGGCCCGAAGTGAGGATCGCGTCGCGGCGGCAGGCCAAAAGAGGCAGTGAGGATGAGCCGATTCTGGAGCTCAGTCGTTCAAACTCTGACGCCTTACGTGGCCGGGGAGCAGGCGGCGCTTCGCGGTCTGCTTAAGCTCAACACCAACGAGAACCCCTATGGCCCGTCTCCGCGCGCTTTGGCGGCCATTTCTGAAGCGGTGACCGATACGCTCCGTCTCTATCCGGATCCGACCGCCTATCCGCTTCGCGCTGTCATCGCCGAAAGCTACGGAATAGATCCCGACATGGTGTTCATCGGCAACGGCTCCGACGAGGTGCTGGCTCATGTGTTTTTGGGTCTGCTCAAACACGACGCGCCGCTGCTGTT
>DASZFX010000023.1:0-1783 GCA_035939375.1 Roseiarcus sp. | reverse complement strand
CATCGGGCGCAGCCGTTTGCCGCCCGACGAGATGAGGTGGTTGGCGACTTCCGGGATCATCGTGACTTCTGATCCGGTGCGCGACAGGATCGTCTGGTTGACCGCGGCCATGTCGCTCGCGACCAATTCCGTCAGTCGATCGATGATGCGATCGGGCGCCTTCTCCTCAAGCGGAATGACAATTCCCACGCGGCCCTTCCCTTGTCACCTCGACGGACTTGACCTTAAAGATGGCCTTCTGACCGGGCAAGTCGCGCTCGCCTCGACCTACGGCGGGGCGGCGGTCCCGCGGGCTTCATGGACGGGGCTGGAGTGATCGAACTCGTGCGCACCAACGACCTCGTCATGATCTCCCTGATCGAGGGCCTTTTGACGCAGGAAAGGGTCGCTTATTTCATCGCCGATCAGCATATGAGCGCGACCGAAGGCTCGATCGGCTTCCTTCCCCGCCGGATTATGGTCGACGCCGCCGAAATCGCGAGGGCGCGACGTCTCTTGAAAGACGCCGGCCTCGCCGCCGAATTGCGCAATGGCTGAGAAGAGCGACGCGGTCGCTTTCGAAACGACCTCGGACGCCTGGCTCGGCGGACGGCTAGCGTTGCGCCAGCCCTTGAAGGGCCATCGCATCGGCAGCGACGCCGCTTTGCTCGCCGCGGCGGCGCCGGCAGGAGAACACATCGTCGATGTCGGCGCCGGCGTCGGCGCGGTCGGGCTGGCGCTCCTAAGACGCTTGCCGCAAGCACAGGTCGATCTCGTCGAAATCGACGCCGATCTTGCAGTCCTCGCAGAAGAGAACGCTGCGGCGAACGGGCTTGCCGCGCGGACCCGCGTCGTTGTTGCCGATGTCGCCAATGCGCGTTCACGCCGCGCCGGCGGCCTCGTCGACGGCGCGGCCGATGTGGTGGTGACGAACCCCCCGTTTTTCGACAGGGCGAGGGTGCGCATATCGCCGGACGCGCGCCGCGCGCAGGCCCATGTGCTTGCGCGCGGCGAAGGCGAGGGCCTCGCGCTGGCGGCATGGATCGCCGGCGCGCTGGCGCTGCTTAAGCCGGGCGGGCGGTTTCTCATGATCCACCGGCCGGACGCGCTCGCAGAGATCTTTCAGTGCTTCGAACGCCGCCTCGGCGCGATCGAGATCCTGCCGATCCATCCGCGCGCCGAGGTGCCGGCGCATCGCCTGTTGCTCGCCGGGATCAAAGGCGCGCGGACGCCCATAAGCCTGCGGCCGGCGCTGGTCCTGCATGACGCGACCGGCGCTTTCACGAAGCAGGCGAAGGCGCTGCATCGCGGCGAGGCGGTCATCGATTGGGGCGCAGGCGGGGTCTCCGCCTGACGATCCGGCATTTCTCGCGAGGCGGCGGCTCGAGGCTTGAAGTTTGAAGCGTCCGACTTCGCTGGCCGCAGCGCCGGTTGGCATCCGACTCGCGCAGCGCCTTGTGTTAGGAGCGCCAGCCGCGGCGCATTGACCCGCGTCCCTCCCCTTACTAGGTTCCGCGCGCCTTTTCCTGAACCGCCGGTTCCATGTCCGCCGCCGATCCGTCGCTTGATCCCGCCCGCTCGTTTCAGGGCTTGATCCTGACTCTGCAAAGCTTCTGGGCGCGCCAGGGCTGCGTGATCTTGCAGCCCTACGACATGGAGGTCGGCGCCGGCACATTCCATCCAGCGACGACCTTGCGCTCGCTCGGCCCCAGACCGTGGAAAGCAGCCTATGTGCAGCCGTCGCGCCGGCCCAAAGACGGCCGCTATGGCGAAAATCCGAACCGGCTTCAGCATTACTACCAGT
>DASZFX010000022.1:0-3508 GCA_035939375.1 Roseiarcus sp. | reverse complement strand
CGCTCCAGCAGAAGCTCAGTCTTGCGCTCGGCGTCAAAGTGACGATCCGGCACGATGGCGACCGCGGCGAATTGAAAATCGCCTTCGCCAATTTCGAACAGCTCGACGATTTATGC
This sequence comes from Roseiarcus sp., assembly GCA_035939375.1. GTDB lineage: Bacteria > Pseudomonadota > Alphaproteobacteria > Rhizobiales > Beijerinckiaceae > Roseiarcus. Next base: position 3,392 of record DASZFX010000022.1, on the reverse strand, counting down.
CGGCGCCTGGGGCTGCCCGTCGGCTAGCACTCCGCGCCAGTGGGCGAGGCTCATCGGAGAAATCGGGCAGAATATTTCTTGATGTCGCGGCCTACCCTCACCCCAACCCTCTCCCGCAAGCTTTACGCAAGAAGGTGGCGCGAAGCGCGGGATGAGGGTGAGCCGTGACGCTAGCGCATCGGATTCGCAATTTGAATCGCAGAGGCTCTCTGGAAACAACCGCCAAGGCCACGGGCCGCCGCCCGCCAGGTGAGTTCATTTGGGGCTCCGATGCTCTAGAGTACGATGCGCTCAATCCGCGTTAGCTGAGTTAATGCATTTGCGTCATTCAGCCGACGCTATATTGAATTTGACCTAGCGCTGGAGGCGATCGACCAGAGCGCGCGAAGCGCCGACGGCTCGGCGACGGCGCCTTCGTGGCGCACGCGAAGGGCCGCCGCCCGCAAAGGCCCGAACAAGCGCGCAAGCCGCGCAGCGGTCCAGCGATCGGCGGCGCGCTCCAGCGCCGTTCGCCGCGCAAAGAACACCCGCGTTCGGGTCGCCTGCAGCGCCGTATCGAACGAACGGCCGGAGTCCATCTCGATGCGCAAGCGATGCAGCAGGCTGGCGTGACGGACGACAGCGCCCAGCAGGAGCGAAGCGTCGCCGCCGTCAGCAAGGTAGCTATGCCCCGCCTTGTCCGCACCGCGCGTCTCGCCCTGGAACGCCGCATCGATCGCCTCGTCGAGCATCGAAGGGGCGGCTTCAGAGACGATCGCCTGGACATCTTCGGCCGTGATCGTCTCTCGACCGCTGGCATAGAGCATGAGCTTGGCGACCTCGTTGCGCGTCGTCATGCGGTCGGCGCCGAGAAGCTCGCAGAGCGCCTCGCGCACATCGGGCGGCACGCGCAAATTCGCCGCCCGCGCCTCCTCGTCGATCAAGGCGCCAAGGCTTCGCCGATCGTCGGGGTAGCACTCGATCGCAACGCCGTTCGGCCGGGTCTCGAACGCGGTCCTCAGTTCGCTTCCTTTCTTGAGCGAGCCCGCCTCGACAATGATCGCGCATTCCGTCGGCGGCGCGCGAAACAGCGGCGTGAGCGCGGGCAGGAGGTCGCGCCCCTGCGCGGCGATCCAGACGACACGGCTGCCGCCGAACATGGATATGGCGTGAGCCTCGTCGGCGAGGCGTCCGGGCTCGCGCGCGACCGTCTCCCCATCCAGGCGGACGAGCCGCAAAGGGTCTGGCCTGTCGCCAAGCGCCGCGTCGACGAGCTTTCGGACGCGCTCGCGGATCAGGCCCTCGTCATTACCGTGGACGAGGTAGAAGATCGCCTCGCCTGGCGGGCGCTTGAGAAACTGGTCTGCGGCGCTGTTATTGACGATCATGCTCGGTTCTAAGGTCCGCTCGGCGCGACCTCGCATCCTCATCGCTGAAGCGAAATTCTTCCCCTCCCGAGACGAAAATGGGTTAGCAAGTCGCGCTTTTCATCTAACACCAGAAGGTCTCGATGGCGACGTTCAAGCTGCTTCTTTTCCCGGGCGACGGTATCGGCCCCGAAGTCATGGCGGAAGTGGAAAAGGTCACTGCTTTTTTCACCCGTTCCGGCCTTGCGCGTTTCGAGATCGAAAAAGGCCTCGTCGGCGGCGGCGCCTATGACGCCCACGGCAAAGCGATCACCGACGCCGACGTCGCCCGCGCCGATGCGGCGGACGCGGTGTTGCTCGCCGCGGTCGGCGGACCCAAATGGGACGGCGTCCCTTACGACGCTCGGCCCGAGGCCGGCCTGTTGCGGCTGCGCAAGGACCTGCAGCTTTTCGCCAATCTGCGGCCGGCGATCTGCTACCCCGCCCTTGCCGACGCCTCTTCGCTGAAGCGCGAGCTCGTCGAGGGACTCGACATTATGATCGTGCGAGAATTGACCGGCGGCGTCTACTTCGGCGAGCCCAAGGAAATCATCGATCTCGGCAATGGGCAAAAGCGCGGCGTCGACACTCAGGTCTACGATACGTACGAGATCGAGCGCATCGCCCGCGTCGCCTTCGATCTTGCGCGCCGGCGCCGCAACAAGGTGACGTCGTCCGAGAAGCGCAACGTCATGAAATCCGGCGTCTTGTGGAACGAAGTCGTCACGGCGCTGCACAAGCGCGACTACCCGGACGTGGTCCTCGAGCATCAGCTCGCGGACGCCCTGGGGATGCAACTGGTCCGCAAACCTAAGCAATTCGATGTGATCGTCACGGACAATTTGTTCGGCGACATGTTGTCCGACGTTGCGGCGATGCTGACCGGTTCGCTCGGCATGCTGCCGTCCGCTTCGCTCGGCGAGATCAATCCGAAGACAGGCAGCCGGAAGGCGCTCTATGAGCCTGTCCATGGCTCGGCGCCCGACATCGCCGGCAAGGGCCTCGCAAATCCAATCGCGATGATCGGCTCCTTTGGGATGGCTTTGCGCTATTCCTTCGGCCTCAACGAAGCGGCCGACCGGCTCGACGCGGCGATCGCGACCGTCCTCGGCGCCGGCTTGCGCACAGCAGATATACAATCGGAGGGAAGCGCCGTCGTTTCGACGTCGCAGATGGGCGATTCCATTCTCGCCGAGCTCGAGCGTAAATGACCGGCGCTAACAGGAAGGCTTTTCGCCGACCCTCATAAGGACCGGGTCGAGACCGGCCGTCGATCCAGCCGGCGTGGCCGCGAGATGGGAGATCAGGCACTCAAGGGAATCGCGCTCGAGCGGCATATCGACTTCGCCGCAGGCGACGCCGGAAAAGTCGATCGCTGCAGTCCCCGCCAAGCGGAAGCCGAGACAGGCGCGCTCGCGCCCGCCGGCCTCCAAAGTGACCTCGGAATAGAGGGTCGCGCCGCCGCCCGCAGCGTCAATTTCCGGAGCGGAGGCGCGCGCGACCGCCTGCCCGACCTCCGCCGCCTCTCGCGCCAGTTCGACAAAGAACAGCGACGGGCGCTGGGAGGCCCCGCCAATCCGCAGCGAAGCAAGCAGAAACGGCCTGTCGGAGGAAGGATCGCCAAGCGTCAGCACGTCTTTTCTTGCGCCGTCGCTGTCGCGGACCTGCGTTTCATAAGCCGCCGTCGCTCTGCCGCCGTCGAGCGTCTTCACAAAAAGCAAAGGCGGCAGATCGCTCTCGCGATAATCGTCCGCCGGCGGGGCGGCCGTCGCGACCGCCGGCGCTCTAGAATCTTGATGAAGCAAGGGCCAAAGGGACGCCGCGCCGGTTACGGCGACGACCAACGGCAAGATAAGAAAGAATGGTCGCGCCGCCGCGCCGGACCGTGCCGGGCGATCCTGCCGATTCCGCTCTTCGACGCCATCGAGACGCGTCCCCGACGCCAGGACCGCAGGTTCGACGACGGGTTCGACCCATCCCGCGTTCATTCCGCAACGCGATCTTTCG
>DASZFX010000021.1:0-4163 GCA_035939375.1 Roseiarcus sp. | reverse complement strand
CGTGCAATTCGCCGTCAACCCCGAAGACGGCCGCATGATCGTCATCGAGATGAACCCGCGCGTTTCGCGCTCCTCCGCGCTCGCCTCCAAGGCGACGGGCTTTCCGATCGCCAAAGACGCGGCCAAGCTCGCAGTCGGCTACACGCTCGACGAAATCGCCAACGACATCACCGGCGGCGCGACGCCGGCCTCCTTCGAGCCGACGATCGATTATGTCGTCACCAAGATCCCCCGCTTCGCCTTCGAGAAATTCCCCGGGGCCGAGCCGATCCTGACGACGTCGATGAAATCGGTCGGCGAAGTCATGGCGATCGGCCGCACCTTCGCCGAGTCCTTGCAAAAAGCATTGCGCTCGCTGGAGACGGGCCTGACCGGCCTTGACGAGATCGAGATCGACGGGCTCGGCAAGGGCGACGATCACAATGTCATGCGCGCCGCCATCGGCGCGCCGACGCCCGATCGCTTGCTCAATGTCGCCCAGGCCTTGCGCTTCGGCATGAGCGTCGAAGAGATCCATGACGTCTGCCGCATCGATCCCTGGTTTCTGGCGCGCATCGCGGAAATCGTCGCGTTCGAATCGAAAGTGCGCAAATACGGCCTCCCGAGGGACGCGGCGAACCTCCGGCGTCTCAAGGCGGCCGGCTTTTCCGATTTGCGCCTGGCGAGTCTGGCCGGGCTCAGCGAAGCCGACGTCGCGGCGGCGCGGCGGGCGGCCGGCGTCGCTCCGGTTTATAAGCGCATCGATACTTGCGCGGCCGAGTTCGCCTCGCCCACCGCCTATATGTACTCGACCTATGAGGCGCCCTTCGGCGCTGCGCCGATCTGCGAAGCTCGGCCCACGCAACGCGAAAAAATCGTCATTCTCGGCGGCGGGCCGAACCGCATCGGCCAGGGCATCGAATTCGACTATTGCTGTTGCCATGCCTGCTTCGCCTTGAGCGAAGCCGGTTATGAGACGATCATGATCAATTGCAATCCGGAGACGGTGTCGACGGTCTACGAGACGTCCGCTCGCCTGTATTTCGAGCCGCTCACCGTCGAGGACGTCGTCGCCATTCTCGACAAGGAGCGCGAGCAGGGAACGCTGAAAGGCGTCATCGTCCAATTCGGCGGCCAAACGCCGCTGAAGCTCGCCAGGGCCATCGAGCAGGCGGGCGCGCCGATCCTCGGCACGTCCGTCGATTCCATCGACCTCGCCGAGGACCGCGACCTTTTCAAACGGCTCCTCGACAAGCTCGGCCTCAAACAGCCGAAAAACGGCATCGCCTATTCCGTCGAGCAGTCGCGGCTCGTCGCCGCCGATCTCGGCCTGCCGCTCGTCGTGCGCCCCTCTTACGTCCTTGGCGGCAGGGCGATGGCGATCATTCGCGATAATGTCGAACTCGACGATTATCTGCTCGGCACGCTGCCGGGGCTGGTGCCGTCGGACGTCAAGGCGCGCTATCCCAACGACAAGACCGGCCAGATCAATACGGTGCTCGGCAAGAACCCGCTGCTGTTCGACCGGTATCTTTCGGACGCGGTGGAGGTCGACGTCGACGCCCTCGCCGACGGCGGCGAAGCGATCGTCGCCGGCGTCATGGAGCATATCGAAGAGGCCGGCATTCATTCGGGCGACAGCGCCTGCTCTCTGCCGCCGCGTTCGCTCACGCCCGAGACGATCGCCAAACTCGCCGATCAGACTCGCAAGCTCGCCCTCGCGCTGAAGGTCGGCGGGCTGATGAATGTGCAATTTGCGCTGAAGGACGGCGAGATCTACGTCCTGGAAGTCAATCCGCGCGCTTCGCGCACCGTGCCTTTCGTCGCCAAGGTGGTCGGCCAGCCGATCGCCAAAATCGCCGCCCGGGTCATGGCCGGGGAGAGGCTCGCCGCATTCGAACTCGCGTTCGGCGCTTTCGACCATGTCGGCGTCAAGGAGGCCGTATTCCCGTTCGCGCGCTTTCCCGGCGTCGATACCGTGCTCGGGCCGGAGATGCGCTCGACCGGCGAGGTCATCGGCCTCGACCGCTCTTTCGACATCGCTTTCGCCAAAAGCCAGCTCGGCGCGGGCGCCAGCGTGCCGCGCGCCGGCACGGTCTTCGTTTCGGTGCGCGACGCCGACAAGCCGCGGATTCTCGACACGATGCGCCTGCTCGCCGGCCTTGGCTTCAAAATCCAGGCGACCGGCGGCACCCAACGCTTTCTCGCCGCCGCCGGAATTCCGGCCCAGAAGATCAACAAAGTGTCGGAAGGACGCCCGCATTGCGTCGACGCCATCAAAAACGGCTCGATCCAGCTCGTCTTCAACACGACCGAGGGGGCGCAGGCGCTCGCCGATTCACGTTCGCTCCGTCGCGCCGCCCTCTTGCATAAGGCGCCCTATTACACCACTCTAGCTGGCGCCATCGCGGCGGCTCAGGGCATCAAGGCCTATATCGGCGGCGACCTCGAAGTGAGGGCGCTGCAGGATTATTTTCCCTGAGCGCGTCTGCGAGGCTTCCCGCTCCCATGGCTGGCCTGCCTTAGGAACGACTGGAATTTATACACTGGTTGGATGTTAAAATGACAATTGAGACGCAACGAAGATCAGGGCAAGGTTGAGGAATGGAGAAATTTCCCATCACCGCCGCCGGGCATTCTGCGCTTTTTGCGGAGTTTCAGCGGCTGCAGCAGGTCGAGCGTCCGCGCATCATTCAGCAGATCGCGGAAGCGCGCGGCCATGGCGACCTTTCGGAAAACGCCGAGTATCACGCCGCCAAGGAAGCGCAATCGCTTAACGAAGGGCGGATTGCCGAACTCGAAGACAAATTGCAACGCGCCGAAGTGATCGACGTCTCGAAGCTCTCAGGCTCGACGGTCAAATTCGGGGCGACCGTGACGCTTGTTGACGAGGACACCGAAGAAGAGAAAGTCTTCCAGATCGTCGGCGAGAGCGAAGCCGACGTGAAGTCCGGCCGTATTTCGATCACGTCGCCGACGGCGCGCGCGCTGATCGGCAAGAAAAAAGGCGATAGCGTGGAAGTGAACACGCCCGGCGGCGGCAAGAGCTACGAAGTCTTGAAAGTGGCCTTCGTGTGATCTAGCTGAAAAGTCTAGCGGACTCGTCCTTTGCGTCGCCGTTCGCGCGGGTCGACGCAGCGAAGGAGGCTCTCATGGACATATCGGGATTCTTGCGGCGCGCGGCGGCCGCAGCGGGCGTCGCCTGCTCGATCGCCTATGCGTCGGCTGGCGCAGCGCAGAGCGCCTCGCCTTCTCCTGCGCATTTCAGGGCGATCAAGGTTGATGTGGAGCCGCTGGCGCGCTCGGTCGGCGATCCGACGGCGACCTGGATGGCGCAGGCCTTGCCCGGCCGTTTGCAAGCGGCTTTCGCCAATCGCCTCGCGCCTGGCGACCGCTCGGCGCCGATTCTGGTCGTGCGCATCGACAGCGTGTTTTTAGGCGAATCCGGCAATGGCATAGGCGATGCGACGGGCGCAGATCGCGCACGCGACAACATCGTCGGCGCCGCGCTTGTCGTCGCGCCGAATGGGCGCGCGGTGGCGACCTATCCGGTCTTCAACGTCCTCTACAATTACACCGGCGGCTCCAACTACGAGGTCGGCACGGAGCAGCGTCGCATCGGCGAACTCGCGGCAAGCGTCGCCTATTGGCTGCCGGGCCAAATGGGACACTGATCCTGAGAAGAGGGGGAACGGGGCGCGCGTTGGTCCGGGACGGCGCGCGCGTCCTCATCCTCTCTTCGGGCATGGTCGGTCATGAGACCAATTGTCTTGGCGTCGCCGAAGCGCTTGGCGCTCCGTACAAAACAGTAGTCGTCGCGCCGCGTCGGCTCTTCAGGGGCCTGTCGCCTTACGGTCCCATCGACCCGAAGGACAGGCCCGACCGACCGGGCTCGATCCTTTCTCCGCCTTTCCCGGACATCGTCATCGCCTGCGGGCGCGTGACCGTGCCCTATATCCGCGCATTGAAACGCGCCGGCGGGCGCAAGCTCTTTGCGGCGTTTTTGCAGGATCCGCGCCATGCGCGGAGCGAGTTCGACCTGATCTGGACGCCGCTGCACGATCGCCTGGCTGGGCCCAATGTCATCGCGACCTTGACCTCGCCGCATCCTTTCGCCGCGCCTCGCCTCGCGGCGCTCCGCCAGACGCCCGACCCGCGTGTCGCCGCTTTGCCCAGGCCGCGCG
>DASZFX010000020.1:0-5047 GCA_035939375.1 Roseiarcus sp. | reverse complement strand
GCCGCCTGGCTCGCCAAGGCCGTCGACGGCAAGGCCAAGATCATCGAACTTGAAGGAACGACCGGTTCTTCGCCCGCCAACGATCGCAAAAAGGGCTTTGACGAGGCGCTCAAGCAATGGCCCGGCATGACGATCCTTGCGAGCCAGACCGGCGACTTTGCGCGCGACAAGGGCCGCCAAGTGGCCGAAACCTTACTGCAGGCCCATCCCGACGCAACCGCAATCTATGCGCACAACGACGAGATGGCGCTCGGCGCCATCGCAGCGCTCGAGGCGGCCGGCAAGAAGCCCGGCAAGGACGTGATCGTCGTTTCGATCGACGGCGAGAAGGACGCGGTTCAGGCGATTATCGACGGCAAGCTCGCCTGCACCTGCGAATGCAACCCGCGCTTCGGGCCCAAGGCCTTCTCAACGATGAAGGACTATGCGGCGGGCACGAGCATCCCCGCCTATATCAAGAACGACGACAACTTCTACGATTCCAGCAACGCCAAGGAGGTCTTGGCGAGCGCGTTCTAATTATGGTTTGATGAGGAAAGCCCTCCCCCGCCCGGTTGGGCGGGGGAGTTTCGTTTGATCCGAGGGCGCGGTTCCATGCCGGCGACTGACGCGGCCTCCTTTGCCCCGATCCTTTCGATGCAAGGAATCGACAAGGCTTTCGCCGGCGCAAAGGCCCTTGTTGAAGCCGCGATCGAAGTGGCGCCCGGCGAGGCGATGGCGCTCGTCGGCCAGAACGGCGCCGGCAAATCGACCCTGATCAAAGTCCTGACCGGCGTCCATCGCAAGGACGCGGGCGTCATCCAATTCGCGGGCCGAACCGTCGAATTCGCTTCGCCCCAGCAGGCCCAGCGCGAGGGGATCAGCACGATCTATCAGGAGATCAATCTGATCCCTTATCGCTCGGCGGCGGAGAACATCTGCCTCGGTAAAGAGCCGCGGCGCTACGGCCTGATCGACTGGAAGCGGATGAACGCGCAGGCCGAGGAAATCCTCAGCCGCTTCTCGGTCCAGATTGACGTACGTCGTCCCTTGATGACCTTCTCGACGGCAATCCAGCAGATGGTGGCGATCGCCCGCGCCGTCTCTTATTCGGCCCGTCTCGTCATCATGGATGAGCCGACCTCCTCGCTCGATGAGCGCGAATGCGAGGTTCTGTTCGACGTGATCCGACGGCTCAAGCAAGACGGCGTCTCGGTGATTTTCGTCAGCCATCGGCTCGACGAACTCTACCAGGTCTGCGAACGGGTCACGGTGATGCGCGACGGACGGACCGTGGCCGTCGACCGCCTCGCCAATCTCGACAAGCTGCAACTCGTCGCCGCGATGCTCGGACGCGATCTTGCCGCGGTGCGGGCCAAGGGCGCGACCGCTTTCAACCGCGGCCGTGCGAAAATCGGCGCGGAAATCCTGCGCGCCGATGGTCTCAAAATCGGCCGACGGGTCAGAAACGCCCGGGTCGCGGTGCGCGCCGGCGAAATCGTCGGCCTTGCGGGTCTCCTGGGCTCGGGCCGCACTGAAGTCGCGCGGGCGATTTTCGGCGCCGATCCGCCAGACGCTGGCCGCATCGAAGTCAACGGCCGGCAGACCGAGCTCGCCGCGCCCGTCGATGCGATCGCGCACGGCCTTGGCTATTGCTCGGAAGATCGCAAGCGAGACGGCGTCATTCCCAACATGTCGGTCGGCGAGAACCTGACTTTGGCGCTATTGCCGCGCTTGACCCGCGCCGGCATCGTCGACGAAGCCAAACAGCGCGACGTCGTCGCCAAATTCATCGCGCGCCTCGGCGTCAAGGCGGCAAGCCCCGATCAGAAGATACGCGAGCTGTCGGGCGGCAATCAGCAGAAAGTGCTGCTGGCGCGATGGCTCTGCACGAATCCGGAGTTGCTCATTCTGGATGAGCCGACACGCGGCATCGATGTCGGCGCGAAAGGCGAGATCCAGTCCTTGATCGACGAACTTGCCGCCGACGGGCTCGGCGTATTGATGATCTCCTCAGAACTCGAAGAGATCGTCGAAGGCGCCGATCGCGTCTTCGTGTTGCGCGAAGGAGAGACGGCGGCGGAATTGTCGGGCGAAGCGATCAACGAGGCCAATATTATGGCCGTCATGGCGCATGGCGACGAGCAGGGCGGCGTCATCGCCGAGAAGAACCTTGACTAGCTTGTCGGTCTCCGCCTCGCTCGGTCCGCGTTTCCACGCGGCCGCTTGGGCGCGGCGCTACGGGGCGGGCGCCGGTCTCCTGTTGCTGCTTGTCTTCAATCTCGTCTTCACGCCGCATTTCGTCTCGTGGCAAACGCTCAACGTCAACCTGACCCAGGTCGCAACGATCGTCATCGTCGCGGTCGGCATGACGCTCGTCATTGCGACCGGCGGCATTGATCTTTCCGTTGGCTCGCTGATGGCGATCTCCGGCGCGCTCGCGCCGATCATTTTCCTGAGCTCATTTGGTGTCGCCCACCCCTCCCTTGGCGTTGCGCTGGCCTTCGTCGCGCCGGTTCTCCTGACCGGCCTCTTCGGCCTTTTCAATGGTTGGTTCATCACGCGCTTTCGCGTGCAGCCGATCGTCGGCACGCTCGTCCTCTTCATCGCAGGGCGCGGCATCGGCCAAGTGATGACCAACGGCAATTTGCAAGTCTTCAAGAATCCGACCTTCCAATTCATTGGCCTCGGCCGAATTTTTGGCGCGCCGTTCCAGGTTTTGCTGATGGCCGCGCTTGTTGTCGCAGCCGGCTGGATGCTTCGGCGCACCCTCTTTGGCCGTCAGATTCTCGCGGTCGGCGGCAATGAGGCGGCGGCGCGGCTCGGCGGCGTGCCCGTCGATTGGGTCAAGCGCGGCGTTTACGCGATCAGCGGGCTTTGCGCCGGCGTCGCCGGCCTTATCGTCGTCGCGATCAATTCATCGAGCGACGCCAACCTCGTCGGCGTCGGCATGGAGCTCGACGCCATTGCGGCGGTCGCGGTCGGCGGCACATTGCTGACCGGCGGCCAGGCAAATGTCGTCGGCACGCTGATCGGCGCGCTGATCATCCAGCTGCTGCGCTACACATTGCTCGCCAATGGCGTCCCGGACGCAGCGGCGCTCGTCGTCAAAGGCGCGATCATCGCCGGCGCGGTGTGGCTGCAAAGGCGCGGACAGGACGGAGGGGCGGCGGCGACGATCATCGCCGAGCGGCCGGCGCGCAATGCGCTTGTCGCCATTCTCGAGCGCAATCGGGCCCTCGTCGCTCTAGCCCTGCTGATCCTTTTCGGCGCGCTTCGTTACGATCACTTTCTCGGCCTCTACAATGTCTTTTCGGCCCTGCGCTACAACGCGATGTTCGCGCTGACCGGCCTTGGCATGTGTTTCGTCATCATGACCGGCGGCATCGATCTGTCCGTTGGCGCGGTCGCTGCGCTCGCCAGCGTGGTGTCGGCCATACTCTCGCCCTATGGCCTTCTGGCCGGCCTCGCCGGCGGTCTCGGCGCCGGCCTCGTCATCGGCGCGATCAACGGCGCGCTTGTCGCGCGCTTGAAAATTCTGCCGTTCATCGCCACGCTCTCGGGCATGCTGATGGCGAGCGGAAGCGCGCTTCTGGCCGCGCATAATCAGACCGTCGGCGTCTCTTACGACACCGCTTTCACCGGGATCGGCCAAGGCGATTTCCTCGGATTTCCGATCCCTGCCTGGATCGCGGGCCTGGCCTATGTCGTCGGTTCGCTCATGCTCAACTATTCGCCCTTCGGGCGCTATGCGCTGGCCGTTGGCGGCGAGCCTGACGCGGCGCGGCTGATGGGCCTCCCGGTCGGCCGTGTCGTCTTCTTCACTTACGTACAATCTGGACTGCTCGCGAGCCTTGCCGGCGTGATCCTCGCCGCGCAATTCGGCGCGGGCCAGCCGACCGAAGGCGTCGGCTGGGAGCTCTTCTCGATCGCGGCGGTCGTTGTCGGCGGCGCTTTGCTCTCGGGCGGACGCGGCTCGGTCGGCGCGACATTGGCCGGCGTCCTTCTGCTCGGCCTCATCTTCAACATATTGAATTTCGAGAACGGCATGGGCTGGATCAGCCTCAGCGCCTATTGGCAGTCGGTGATCCGCGGCGTGTTCCTGTTCGTCGTCGTCATCGCGGGAGCAGGGGGCGGACGAAAGACGAAACGGGCGACGCAGAGCGGCGTGACGGCGTGATCGCCGTCGGCCCAAGCAACCCCTCCGCCCTCACTGATGCGCCGGAATCAACCCGCCTGAGATGGAGGTCAGCAACGCCGCGCCGACCGGCGGCTTCTTCTCCGGCTCCGCCGCGACCTCCATCGCCCAATAGACCCGCAAGCTCGTGCGCGGGTCCTTTGCGATCGCAATGCCGAAGCGCGTCGCCTGCGGCATCAAGAGATTGGCGTTGTGGCCGGAAGAATTGCGCCAGCCGGTGAAAGCCTCCTCAAGCGAATAGTAGCCGCCGCCGACATTCTCGGCCGCCCGCGGCGTATTGATATGGGACGTCAGGACGCGCGAAGAGAAGCTTCCGGCGACGTCGTGGGAGAGTTCGTTTGCGGCGACCATGGCGTCGGCCTGGCGCTGCGCCATGGCGGTCAGCGCCGGATCGAGCCGCACGGCGCCGAGCCCATGGGCGGCGCGATAGGCGGTCAACATAGCGGCCGCGGCGGCCGGATCGACATGGACGGCGGCGATCGAGCGCAGCACGTTCGGCGCGATGGGGCCCGTGCGCAACGGCTCCTCGCCGCCGCAACCGGAAAGAAGGAGCGCCGTCGCCAGCGCGACCGCGTATCCAAAGCGCATGACCTGTCCCTCGCTTAGCTTTGCGCCAGTCTGCCGCGATTTGGTTCAGGGAGTTTTAAACGGCCGCGCCGTCGGCGGCTAGCCGCGCAAGGCAACGAAATCCTACCGCGCCGCCCAGAGCAGCCCGCGCCTGATGATGGCGCGCATCTCCGGCACTTCGAATTCCTTGGTCACATGGCCGAGCGAACAATAGAAGACGCGGCCTTTCCCATGACGGCGCTTCCATACGACCGGCATGACCACGCCTTCGACCCAGTCGGCGTGTTCGCCCGAGAAAGTCGT
>DASZFX010000019.1:0-5327 GCA_035939375.1 Roseiarcus sp. | reverse complement strand
GATGATTACCCAGGACGGCAAACAGATCTCGGCGATCGGTCTGTTTTCGATTCCTTACGACGCCAAACTGACCCGGACGGTCAATTCGGGCGTCATCCCCAACAAGCCGGCGACGCCGATCCTCGATTTCACGCAGAACGGCGTCATCCAGGGCACGGTCGAAGGATCGAACGTCAATCCAATCCTGGAGATGAGCAAACTCATCTCCGTGACCCGCTCGTTCGACAGCATCAGCAACGCGATGGCGCAGTCGGAATCCTCGTTGCAGGACGCGATCAAGACGCTGGGCAGTTCGACGTGAGCGGCGCCTTCCCCCATCAAGCGCCGGGATCGGGATCGTGAGCGGCGAAGCGCCGGCGCGCGAGCGGCCGACGAACGCCCTCGATCACCTCGAGAGCGCCATGGCTTGGGGCCGCAAGAATCTCGAGCCGGCCAGGATCAGCGGCGTCGTGACCGAAGTCGCGATGTCGCACTACCGGGTCGCCGGCCTCTCGCGCTTCCTCAAGCTCGGCGAATGCGTAAGCCTCGAAATCGGCGAACACGCCCAGTTCGGCGAAGTGGTGCGCATCGAGGACGCGCATGTCACGCTGAAGCCGTTCGAAGCGCGGTGCGACGCCGGGATTGGAACGCGCGCTTATCGCGCCGAAAATCTCCTGCTCTGTCCGCATCAGAAATGGAAGGGCCGCGCGGTCGACGCGCTCGGCCGCCCGATCGACGGGAGCGGAGCGCTCGAACTGGGCGAGCGGGCAATGCCGCTTGACGCCGAGCCGCCGCCGGCGCTGCGCCGCGGGCGGGTCACACGGCCGATCAAGAGCGGCATTCGCGTCATCGATTTCTTTTCGCCCCTTTGCGCCGGCCAGCGCATTGGCGTCTTCGCCGGCTCCGGCGTCGGCAAGTCTTCGCTGCTCGCCATGCTGGCAAGAGCGCCGGAATTTGACACCGTTGTGATCGCCCTGGTCGGCGAGCGCGGCCGCGAGGTGCGCGAGTTTCTCGACGATGCGCTCGCCGCCAATCGACGCGCCGCCATCGCGGTCGTCTCGACGGGCGACGAAAGCCCGATGATGCGCCGCCTCGCGCCCAAAACGGCGATGACGATCGCCGAATATTTCCGCGATCGCGGCGACTCCGTCCTTCTGATCATCGATTCCGTCACCCGCTTCGCCCATGCCGCGCGCGACGTCGCCCTGGCGGCGGGCGAGCCTGCCGTGGCGCGCGGCTATGCGCCGAGCGTGTTTAGCGAATTGCCGCGCCTGTTGGAGCGCGCCGGGCCCGGCGCCGAAGGGGCCGGCTCGATTACCGGCTTCTTTTCGGTGCTCGTCGACGGCGACGATCACAACGATCCGGTGGCCGACAGCATACGCGGCACGCTCGACGGGCATATCGTGCTCGACCGCTCCATCGCCGACCAGGGCCGCTATCCAGCGGTCAATATCCTTTCTTCCATCTCTCGCCTTGCTGATTTCGGATGGACCGCCGATCAGCGCGCGCTCGTTGCGCGATTGCGCACGCTCATCTCGCGCTTCGAAGATACGCGCGATCTTCGTCTGATGGGGGGCTACACGCCGGGCGCCGACCCGACGCTGGACCAAGCCGTCAATATCGTGCCCCGTATTTACGAGGCGATGATGCAAGCCGTTTCGGCGCCGTCTTCGACGGACGCCTTCCAAGAGCTCGCCGCGGCGCTGACCGGCGAAGCCAAGTCCGAAAAGTCGCCAAAGGGGAAAGCCGCGCAATGAACCTTATCGTCTCGCAATGGGGTGGAAGCGACCATGGCCGGGGATAATCGGCGCTCATCTTCTGTTGGCCGTCGGCCGCGACTGCGCTTCAATTTGGCGGGCGACGGCGCCTTGGCCGGCGGGGGCGTCGCGGCGGCGCTCTGCTCGCTGGCTTTCGCCGGCTACATGATCTGCGATCACAATCGCCGGCCCTATTTCCCCGGCGGGGAATATCTGGCGATTTTCTCCAAGCCCAGTCGCGGCATTCAGGTTGCGGCGCATCCCTCGCCGGCGCTGGCGCGTTTGAATACGCGCGACGACCCGAACGGCGTCGATCCGACGCCGACGGGCGCCATTCCCCGTGCGATGCGTCCCGAACCCCCCGACGGCGCCGGGTTGCCGCCGTCGCGTTACCGGCTTGTCGCGGCCAAAGGCCAAACGGCATGGGTCGAAAGCGAGTACGGATTCCGGCAGGTGAAGCTGGGCGAGTCTCTGCCCGGCTTCGGACACGTCGCGTCGATCGAAACGCGCAACGGGCGCTGGGCGCTGGTGACGGACACCGGTTCGATGCTCGAATTGAAGGAGGCGGCGCCCCTGTCTCATGCCGATAAAGAGCCGGACGGGCGTTTCACGCGGCGGATGATCTTCGACCGCGACGCGCAATGATCTTGCGTAAGATCCGTCGGCGCCCCTTGTCTTAAGGGCGCTTGCGCCGCGCGGCGAGGGCCGCCCGTGCGCGATCGATGAGCATATTCGCGACGGCGACGCGCCGATCGGCAAGAGCGCGTTGGGCCTGGTTGCGACGGTCGGGATGATCGCGCCACATGAAGCGGCGACGCGCCCGGTTAAGCTCTTCTTCGCTCGAGAGGCGATCGAGGCCAAGCTCGAGCGCAATCACCTCGGGACGGTCGCTCGACGAGAGACCTTCCCCCTCGCCCGGCTCTTCATCCTGCTCGACGAACCCGTCCAGCACATCATCCCAACCCGCGCCGTCAGGGGAGTCGCTTTCGACGAAGGGAAAAGCTGCGGCGGCCGCCGGATTGAGAAGGCGCGCTAGGCTCTCCTCGTCGCGCGCGCCGGAGCGTCCGACGTCAGCGAGAATCCGGCTGAATGCTCGTCCCTCCGCTTGTCTGGATGGGTGCTTCATGGCGAGCCGTCAAATGAACGGTGAAACGCTGGGGTCGACGAGCGTGACCGGCGGGCGACGAACTGAAGGCGCTGTCTCAAGCTGCGGTGTCGATAGCGACTCGGTATCTTCCGCTGATCTTGGCCTCGTATAATTTGGCGTCGACCCGCTTGATCAAGGCCTCCGGGTCTTCGCCGCGCCGCAGTCGCGCGACGCCAAAGGAGGCGGTGATCGTCCCGATGCGCTGGCCGCTGGCGCTCAACATCCATTGCTTGGTCTCGAGCTGGGTGCGGATCTCGTCGGTGATATGGGCGGCGGCGGCGAGCCGGGTCCTGGGAAGGATGATCGCAAATTCCTCGCCGCCGTAGCGCGCTACGGTGTCGCGCCCTTTGATGTTGCTCGACAAAAGTTCGCTGAACAGCTTCAGCACCATATCGCCGACCGGATGGCCGAACCTGTCGTTGATCTTTTTGAAATGATCGAGATCGGCGAGCACGAGGCACATGTCGCTGTTGTCGCTATGGGCCTCCTCGATTTCCTTGATGAGATTGGTGTCGAAAAACCGACGATTGCCGAGCGAGGTGAGCGGATCGCGCATGCCCATCTCGTTGGCTTCAGCGAGATTTGCGCGCAACTTCGCGACTTGCGAGCGCGACGCTTCCAAGTTCTTCGACAAATCGTTCATCTTGTCTTGGATTTTTTCATTTTCGTCGATCAGAAGCGACACGACGGCGCGGACCTGCTCTGGCTTATCGAGTGTCGACAATTCGCGGTTGGCCAGCTCCAGCGAATTCGAATAGTTCGAATTGTCTTCGAGATGGGCCTGAACGAGCTTGACGATCACGGCCAAGGCGCCGTCGAATTGCTGCGCCATCGGGTCGATCCGTTGCAAGGACCCCCGCCTGATGGTCGTAGACTCGCCAACCGCGGCATCCTTGATCTCGCTGAGGCCAACGCCGACGATCCCCAAAGCGATCAGCCCGAGCGCGTAAGCCTCGACCAAGGGCGTCTCCGCCGCCTCTTTCGCGCAGAACGCGCCAAGGATCGCAATCGCCAGGACGACGAGAATTTGCAGACCCCGTTTGCCACTCGTCGCCATGGCGTCTCAACCGCCGTGGCGAGGGACAATGGCGAGCGGGCCGCTCGGGCGAAATGGCGGCGCCAGCCGATGGACCCCGAAAGGGTCTTGGCGACCCTCCTTCGCCATGGCCGAGCGAACCCAACGGGCGGCCGCGCCGATCCTCTCCCCTCGGCCCTCGTGACGTGGAACCATCATCGCTTCGTCCCTGTCGCACGGCGATCGACGCCGGCGACGCGCAATAACCTTTCCGGCGCTCGAGCGGGCCTAGCCCCAAGGCCCGCAACAGCGCCCTTCGATATCCCTCATTTAAACGGATACGGGTAAACAAATCATCGAGGCGGCGGCTTGGCGGCCATCGGCGTCTCCCCTTCGCTTTTTTTGAGTCGGGCCCTTTCCGCAATCGCTATTGGCGACAAATCGAGAAAAAAGCATCGCCGCTTCACGGTTTCGCCTGCCCTGTTCGAGCGCCGGTCAGCCATGGCTTGAAAGCTGTTGCAAAGCATTCATTGCGCATTTTCACACCGTAGACCGTCGTCTTCACGCAATGGAGGTAGAATTCTTCGAATTAATTCGAATACATTCGCGTCCGAATCACGCGGGGATCGGGGCTGGACGTGGCTTCATTGAGCCAATGACGCGACAGGACAGGCAGGGCGTCAGGGCGGTTAGAGCCGTTGGGCCCCAAACCACTCATCAGATCAGCGCTGCGGTCCTCGCCGGCGGCGTGATGCACGCCACGGTCATTCCCGTCGATTTGGAATCGGGCGTTTTCGCCGACGGCCCGATCGAGACCCAGGCACGGCAGGCGTTCCAAAATTTGCAAGCCTTGTTGCGGGAAGCCGGCGGCGACATGGACGACGTCGTACATTTGACGATCTATCTTGTCGATTCGAAAGATATGCCCGGGCTGAATGACGTCTATAAGGAATTCTTCTTTCACGAACCTTATCCGGCGCGGGCGACGATTGTAGTGCGCGAACTCGTCGGTCCGCCTGGCCTGCGCATCGAGACGACCGCCCAAGCCTATCTGAGCGAAGCGTAAGGGCGACCAGCGACCCTTTCCATCGACCCTTTTGCCCTAACGCACTCAAATATCGGAATTAACGGGCCATTAACCATAAGGCCGCTATCTCTTTGAGGCGCAGTCGGTCGCCAAGAGTCGCTCAGCGATTCAATGCAAATCGGCTGCGCGGCTGGGGTTCTAGACGACAAGCTGATGCGTGACTTCCGGCTGAACGCGCCCGCGTTCGGCGACGACGGCGCTTTGCCGGCGTGGCGGTCGCCCGACGCCATCCCGCATTGCCGCCCCTCCAGCGTCAACGCGTAAGTCTGATTGCGTCGCCAGCGTCTGTCACCTGGACAAGGCCGCCGCCGAGGAGCGCCGATGTACATAATCGTGGACGAA
>DASZFX010000018.1:0-3682 GCA_035939375.1 Roseiarcus sp. | reverse complement strand
CTGATCCTGACCTCGAGCGACACGACCCACACCATCACGCTCGGCGTGCAGCAGTTCCTCGGCCAATATGTCACCGACTGGAACGCGGTTTTGGCGGCATTGTCGCTCGCCATCGTGCCGGTCGTCATCATTTATGTGATTTTCTCACGGCAATTGATCAGCGGCCTGACCGCCGGCGCCGTCAAGTAGAGCACGACACAATGGCGACCCTGCGCATCGACAGACTCAACAAATCCTACGGCGATGTCGCGATCCTTCGCGATATCGATCTTGCGATCAACGACGGCGAATTCGTGGTGCTCGTCGGTCCCTCCGGTTGCGGAAAATCGACGCTTCTGCGCCTGATCGCCGGGCTAGACGGCGTCACCAGCGGCGACATCCAGATCGGCGCGCGGCGCGTCAACAATCTCGACCCTTCGCAGCGAAAAATAGCGATGGTGTTCCAGTCCTATGCGCTCTATCCGCATATGAACGTGCGCAAGAACATGACCTTCGGCCTGAAATTCTCCGGCATGGCCCAGGCCGAGATGGACCGGCGTGTCGGCGACGCGGCGCGTATGTTGCGGCTCGAGCCGTTGCTCGATCGCCGGCCGCGCGAACTTTCCGGCGGCCAGCGTCAGCGTGTCGCGATCGGCCGCGCCATCGTACGCGAGCCCGACGTCTTTCTTTTCGACGAGCCGCTCTCCAATCTCGACGCGGCCTTGCGCGTCTCGACCCGCGTCGAGATCGCCAAGCTCCATCGCCTGCTCGGCGCGACCATGGTCTATGTCACCCACGACCAGATCGAGGCGATGACGCTGGCCGACCGCATCGTCGTGATGAACCACGGCCGCATCGCTCAGGTCGGCCGTCCGCTCGATCTCTATTACACGCCCGCCAATCTCTTCGTCGCCGGCTTCATCGGCTCGCCGGCGATGAATTTCTTCGACGCTCATGTGGAGAAGAAAGGCGCTGCGCGCGTCACTCTCTCGGGCGTCGGCGTGCCGCCCTTCGAACTGGCCGCGGCAAGCTTCGCCCCCGCCGTCGGCGCCAAAGTGAAAATCGGCGTGCGGCCGGAGCACCTCAGCCCGCCGACAGCCGCCGGCTTCAAGATCGACGGCGCGGTCGAATTGGTCGAGCGTCTCGGCGAAACCTCCTACGCCTATATCCGCGCGGGCGGCGAAACCCAGGTCGTCGCCGAGATCCGCGGCCGGGACGCCCCTTCGGCAGGCGATGCGATCACCCTTGGCGCCGAGGAGCAGGAGCTGCACCTCTTCGACGAGGCGGGCGAGCGCATCGTCGCCGTCTGAGGCGAGGCCGCTTGATCAAATCGCCGTGATCCGGCGCGCGCCGGTAACGAAGGGGCCGTCTGTTTCGTAACTCCGTCGAACGATTGCCTGTTCAACACCCCATCCAATGGCTCTGTCTTGGAGACGCCGATGTCCGCTTCAAAGACCCGTTTTCGGCTCCGCCCCCGGCCCTGGCTCGCAGGTCAGGGGCTGACCGCCGTCTTCCTCTTCGCCCTGACCGGCGGAGCGGCGTTGGTGGCCGCCCATTCCTCGGCCGCCGAACAACCGCGCCCCCTACCGGCGCCAATGGCCGACGAACAGGCGGCGGTTGGCGATACGGAAACGGCGGTCTTCGCAGGCGGTTGCTTCTGGGGCGTGCAGGGCGTGTTCCAACACGTCAAGGGCGTCGCCAACGCGGTCTCCGGCTATGCCGGCGGCGAGGCCTCCACCGCCCAATATGAGACGGTGAGCACCGGCGATACGGGCCATGCCGAATCGGTGCGCGTCACTTTCGATCCGCACCAGGTCACCTACGGAAAGCTGCTCCAAATCTATTTCTCGGTCGCCCACGATCCGACCGAGCTCAATCGCCAAGGCCCGGACACCGGCACGCAATATCGTTCCGAGGTTTTCGCGGCGAGCCCCGACCAGGCCCGCATCGCCAAGGCCTATATCGCCGAGCTCAACCAGGCTCATGCTTTCGACGCGGCGATCGTCACCAAGATCGAACCGTTGAAGGGCTTCTATCCGGCCGAGGCCTATCACCAGGACTTTCTCGTCCGCAACCCGACCTATCCCTACATCGTCATCAACGACCTGCCGAAAGTCGCGGCGCTGAAGCGCCTCTTTCCCGATCAGTATCGCCCGGATCCGGTGCTCGTCGGCTCGCGCTAGCGTATCGTTCCCCCAAATAAACTCACACCAGGCGGGAGGCGCAAGCCGCCATTGTTTGGAACAGGGGCTCCTGTGCGCCGACCGAAAGGTCTGTCAAGGGCTTTAGCCGCCTTCGACGGCGCGCAAAGCGCGCCCTTGACAGACCTTTCGGTCGGCGCGTTCCGGTCACTGTTCCAAATAATGGCGGCCCGTGGCCTTGGCGGTTGTTTCCAGAGAGCCTCTGCGATTCCTAGCACCGCGGCTTGAGATTCGAACGCTACAGCGTACCCTCATCCGCCGCTGCGCGCCGCCGTTTCCCGCAAACGGGGGAAGGGTTCAATATCCATCAATCGCGAGAATGTACTGAGCGCCGCCAAAGCGCGCGACGCGCCCCGTTCTTCCGTTCACGGGAGATGGCTAGGGCCAGGGTAGCCGCAACGTCGAAATGAGTCGCGCGAGCTTTGCCGCAAGGCCTCGGGGAACCGCTCGCGCGCGCCTCACGCCCGCTCCACCCGAATGATCCCGCTGTCCTCGACCGAGACGACCCGCACCTTCGCGCCGGCCGCCGTGTCCGCGCCGGCGACGCGCCAGATGCTGTCGTCGACGCGAATGGCGCCGTAGCCGCGCTCGATCGCCTTGTCGAGAAAGAACTCCTTGCCCACCAGCGCGTGGGCGCGGCTGAGCGAGGGCGGCGGCGCGGCGCGCTCGAGCGAGCCATAGACGCGGCGGCCGACGAGAACGAGCGCGACCGCCAGCGCCGCAAAGAGCAGAAGCTGTACCGTCAGTTCCATCGGCCAGATAAAATCGACCGCGCCGACCATCAGCGCGGCGGCGCCGATCCAGATCAGAAAGGCGCCCGGCGCCGTTGTTTCGGCGACGCAAAGGACGAAGCCGGCGATCAGCCAGATGTAATAGTCGACGCGAATAAGAGCGCTGAGGTTGGCCATGGCGTCGCCTAAAGCCTTCATGCCGCCGGCGGGGTCGGCGGCGGACCAACCGGCCGCGGCGGGGAGGGTACGCTCGGGACCGCAGGGCGCAGATGGCGCGCAACATCGCTCGCCCTGCCTTCGCCGAGCGCGCTTGAAGCAATCTCGGCGATGCCGCCGAGCGTACCGGCGAGCGAAGCCAGATCGAGCGGCATGATGAAGACCTTCTGGTTCGGCGCGGTCGCCAGGGCCTGCAACGCTTTGACATATTTTTCGGCGATGAAATAGTTCAGCGCCGCGAGATCGCCGTTGGCGATGGCCTGGCTGACCACATTGGTCGCCGTCGCCTCGGCCTGCGCCTGGCGCTCGCGGGCCTCGGCGTCGCGGAATGCGGCCTCCTTGCGGCCTTCGGCTTCGAGCACCACCGCCTGCTTGGCGCCTTCCGCGCGCAACACCGCGGCCTGGCGCAGGCCTTCGGCCTCGAGAATGACGGCGCGCTTCTCGCGTTCGGCCTTCATCTGCCGGGCCATGGAATCGATGAGGTCCTTCGGCGGCTCGATGTCCTTGATCTCGATGCGCGTCACCTTCACGCCCCAGGGCAAGGCCGCGGCGTCG
>DASZFX010000017.1:0-2044 GCA_035939375.1 Roseiarcus sp. | reverse complement strand
GGCGCAGCCGACGGCTTCGGCTTGCCGGTTTCGACGACGCATGTCTTGTCGTCGGGCGTCGCCGGCGCGATGGCGGCCAACGGTTCCGGCATTCAGCTCTCGACCTTGCGCAACATCGCGCTGGCCTGGGTGCTGACGCTGCCTTGCGCGATGGTCCTGTCGGGCGTGCTTTTCTTCATCTTCCGCAATCTGTTCTGAGCGCATCGTACCTTATCGCTGCGGCCTGCCCTCATCCGGTCCTTCGGACCACCGTCTCCCGCAAGCGGGAGGGGGTTCAGCGGGCGGTGAACGATATCCACGACGCCGGTCAAACCGCGCGCGGCCCCCTCTCCCGCTTGCGGGCAAGGGTCGGGGTGAGGGTAAGCCGCGCCTTCGACAAAACGACGAGGATCCAGCCTCCGCTGGTTTCCCGCGCGCCGATTGTCTAAGATCGCGGCCGGGAGCGCCGCATGCCGACAATCGATGATGTTTTAGCGAAAATCGACGCCAACCAGACGGCGGCGCTCGATCGCTTGTTCTCGCTTCTCTCCATTCCCTCGGTCTCGACCGATCCCGCTCGCGCCGAGGACTGCGTGCGCGCCGCCGATTGGCTCGTCGGCGAGTTGAAGAGCCTCGGCTTCGAGATCAGCCGGCGCGAGACGGACGGCAAGCCAATGGTCGTCGGCCATGCCAAGGGGACCCGGCGCGACGCGCCTCATGTCCTCTTCTATGGCCATTATGACGTCCAACCGCCGGAGCCGCTGGACCTTTGGGAGAATCCGCCCTTCGCGCCGCGCCTCGTCGACGCGCCGACCGGCCAGCGTATTGTGGCGCGGGGCGCCTGTGACGACAAGGGCCAGTTGATGACCTTCGTGGAGGCCTGTCGCGCCTTTCGCGAGACTGGCGGCCTGCCTTGCGACATCAGCGTGCTCTTCGAAGGCGAAGAGGAGATCGGCTCGCCGTCCTTGCCGGGCTTCATGACCAAGAACGGACGCGAACTAAAGGCCGATGTCATGCTGGTCTGCGATACCGGCATGTGGGACCGAACGACGCCGGCGATCACCACGATGCTGCGCGGTCTCCTCTACGAGGAAGTGATCGTGCGCGGCGCCAATCGCGACCTTCATTCCGGTCTCTTCGGCGGCGCGGCGGTCAATCCGATCCATGTGCTGGCGCGCGTCCTTGCCGATCTGCACGACGACAAAGGCGCGGTGACCCTACCCGGCTTCTACGATGGCGTCGACGAACTGCCAGAAGAAATCGCGGCGCAATGGCGCGAACTCGACTTCGATGAGGACGAATTCTTGAGGGACGTCGGCCTCTCGGTTCCGGCCGGCGAAAACGGGCGCAGCGTCTTGGAGATGATCTGGTCGCGCCCGACCTGCGAGGTCAACGGGATCATCGGCGGCTTCACCGGCGAAGGCACCAAGACCGTGCTGCCGGCTGAGGCCCGGGCGAAGGTCTCTTTCCGCCTGGTTGGACGCCAGAACCCCGACAAGATTTCGCAGAGCTTCCGCAGTTTCATCAAGGCGCGGCTGCCGGACGATGTGAAGGCGGAGTTCATCGGCCATTCGTCGAGCCCGGCGATCGTCGTTGCGACCAAGAGCGAGGCGCTACGCCGCGCCCGTCGCGCTTTGGAGGGCGAATGGGGAAAGCCGGCGCTGCTCGTCGGCTCGGGCGGCTCCATCCCGATCGTCGGCGCCTTCAAGCGCGAGTTGAACATGGATGCGCTGCTCGTCGGCTTCGCCCTCGACGACGATAAGGTTCATTCGCCGAACGAGAAATACGAGCGCTCGTCCTTTCACAAAGGCGCGCGCTCCTGGGCGCGCATTCTGGCGGCGATCGCCACTTGAGCCAGAGACCGGGCGTTGGCTGCGGCGCGGCGATCCTCCGCGACGGTCTGATCCTGCTCGCCGAGCGCCGCCGGGCCCCCGAGGCGGGCCATTGGAATCTGCCGGGCGGCAAGGTCGATTTTCTCGAAACCCTCGAAGCGGCGATCCAGCGCGAGATAAGCGAAGAGGTCGGCGTTGCGATCGCGCTGGGTCCGCTGCTTTGCATAACGCAA
>DASZFX010000016.1:0-2234 GCA_035939375.1 Roseiarcus sp. | reverse complement strand
CGCGGATTCCATTGCCGGCGAGATCCCTGGCGACCGGCAGCGCCATCGCCATGACGCCGCCTTTCGAGGCGGCGTAGGCGACTTGGCCGATCTGGCCGTCCTGAGCGGCGACGGAGGCGGTGGTGACGATCACGCCGCGCGTTCCGTCTGGCGTCGCTGGATCGAGCGCGGCCATCGCCACCGCGCTCTTGGCGAGCACGCGGAACGTGCCGACGAGATTGACGTCGATCACCTTGCGAAAGACCGCCATGTCGTGAGCGATCAGTTCTCCGGTGTCGCGCTTCTTGGCGACGGTTCGCTGGGCGACGCCGATGCCGGCGCAGCAGACGAGAAGGCGCTCGACGCCGTGTCTCGAGCGCGCGGCGGCGAGCGCCTTGTCGACGCTGTCGTCGCTGGTGACGTCCGTCTCGCAAAAGGCGCCGCCGATTTCGCCGGCCAGCCTCTCGCCGCGCTCGCGCTGCAAATCCAGGATGGCGACTTTTGCGCCGAGACCGGCGAGTCGGCGCGCCGTTGCTTCGCCAAGGCCGGAGGCGCCTCCGGTGACGATCGCGGCGACGGCGGAATCGATTTTCACTTGAGCGCTCTCCCTAAAAGAAGCGGCGAAAACGGGCTCTTGCCGCCGTCGTGGCAATATCGCGCCGGATCGGCTATTGCAAAGGGGCGCCTGGCGGCCCAAGTGGAGCCTCAACGCAACGCTGGCCCTAAGCGTCGCCACGCCATGCGACGAGGCTTTCAATGAACCGGATCGATCGGCATTTCGGCGGCGGTGCCGAGGCGCAAGTGGAGTTTCTCGACGGTGATTTTCGCGTCCGGCGGCCTGGCGCATTCGTTCGGTGCGCGGTGACGGGCGAGCCCATTCCTCTCGATGAATTGCGCTATTGGAGCGTCGACCGGCAGGAGGCCTACGCCAATCCCGAAGCCGTTCTGGCGCGCCTGCAAACGCGCCGCTAGCGCTCTTTGCGCTGGCGGAGAGCAAAACAATTTGCAAGGCCCCGCCAGATAGTTTATATGTAAACCATCGGCCGCCGGGAAGACCGCGTGTCTTAAAACGCTTCCGGCCGAAATGAACCCATGGGGAGATCGTCCATGCCCAGCTACAAGGCGCCGGTCGCCGATACGCTGTTCCTTTTGAACGACGTCTTCGACTACCAGCGCTACAATAATTTGCCGGGTTTCTCCGAGGCCTCGCCCGATGTCGTCGAGGCGGTGCTGAGCGAAGGCGCGAAGCTTGCCGAAGAGGTGCTCCAGCCGCTCAACCGCAGCGGCGATCTCGAAGGTTGCCTGCGCCACGCCGACGGCAGCGTGACGACGCCGAAGGGCTTCAAGCAGGCGTTCAAAGCCTTTGCGGAAGGCGGCTGGGTCGCCGTCTCCGGCGATCCTGCCTATGGCGGCCAGGGCCTGCCCCATTTCGTCGCCACCAGCGTCGCCGAGTATATGAGCGCCGCCAATATGGCTTTCGCCATGTACCCCGGCCTGACCGCCGGCGCGATCGCCGCGCTCTACGTCCATGGCGCCGAAGAGCAAAAGAAGGCCTATCTTCCGAAAATGACCTCCGGCCAATGGACCGGAACGATGAATCTCACGGAGCCGCATTGCGGCACCGACCTCGGCCTCATCAAGACCAAGGCGGTTCCGCAGAGCGACGGCTCTTATGCGATCACCGGCCAGAAGATTTTCATCTCATCGGGCGAACACGACCTCGCCGAGAACATCGTCCACCTTGTTCTCGCCCGCATCGAGGGCGCGCCGGCGGGGGTCAAAGGCATTTCGCTCTTCGTCGCGCCGAAAATCCTGGTCCGTGAGGATGGCGCGCTCGGCGAGCGCAACGGCGTTTCTTGCGGCTCGATCGAGCACAAGATGGGCATTCACGGCAATTCGACCTGCGTCATCAATTACGACGGCGCCAAGGGTTGGCTGATCGGCGAAGCCAATCGCGGCCTCAACGCCATGTTCGTGATGATGAACGAAGCGCGGCTTGGCGTCGCCGTGCAGGGCCTGGCGATTTCCGAAGTCGCCTATCAAAACGCAGCGGCCTATGCGAAGGATCGGCTGCAGGGGCGTTCGATCAGCGGCGTCAAGGAGCCGGCGAAGCCGGCCGATCCGATCCTCGTCCACCCGGACGTGCGCCGGATGCTGCTTGAAATTCGCTCCTTCAACGAGGCGGCGCGCGCCTTCGTACTTTGGGCCGCGCTCGCCAGCGACGAAGCGCATCGTTCGCCGGACGCCGCGGCCCG
>DASZFX010000015.1:0-1937 GCA_035939375.1 Roseiarcus sp. | reverse complement strand
AATCCGACATAACAAGATATATCTTATTCAAGATATATCGCATTATGTCGTAACCTGAGGCGATCCGATGTTTTTCATGCACCGACACTGGCGCGACTGGCGCAACGCGGCGCGCGAGGACTATGCGCGCGGCCGGTTCGGCCAGGAGCCGCGCCACGGTCATCGGAGCGGGCGCGGCAGCGCGCGCGTCTTCGATCACGGCGATCTGCGCCTCGTCATCACAGCGCTTCTCGAGGAAAAGCCGCGCTACGGTTACGAGATCATCAAGGCGCTCGAAGAGCGCGTTGGCGAGGGCTATAGCCCGAGCCCAGGCGTCGTCTATCCGACGCTGACCCTGCTCGAAGAGGTCGGCCATGCGACCGTCGGCGAGGCGCACAGCGGCCGCAAGCTCTATACGCTGACCGAAGAGGGCAAAGCGTACCTTCAGGCCAATCGCGCCACAGTCGACGCGATTTTCGCCCGCATCGCCGAGATGGCCCCGCGCCGCGGCGCGCCGCCGCAAGTGCGCCGCGCGGTCGAGAATCTCTTCGCCGCGGTGAGGATCAGATTGCGCAGCCGCGCGGTCACCGAGGAGCAGATCCGGGCCATCGCCGACGCGATCGACGCAGCGGCGAAGGCTGTCGAGCAGACTTGAGCCCAAGTCTGGACGGCGTGCTCCTTTAGCAGGCCACTCGGTTCAAACCCCGACGAACATGAGGAGGACGGAGCCGCCCGCGCCTACCGGCTGGCGATGGCGACCGCGGCGCTCGCCATCAGACCGGCGGCCCCGCGATTGACGATTTTCATCGCGCGCGGCGAGCGGAAGAGGGCGCGGGCGCGATTGGCGGCCAGCGCGTAGCTGATCAGCACCGGCGCCAGTACGAACGGAATGATGACGGCGATTTCCGCAAAAGCCGTCGCATTCATGGAGTGAACGTCGACGATGAGCGGCATGATCGACAAAAAGAATACAATGACTTTCGGATTGCCAAGCGTCAGCGACAGCGCGCCCAGGAACAGGCGAGAACCGCGGTCGCTCGCCGCAATCGCGCCTTCGGGGGCATTTGTCGGGGCGCGCCAGATGCGCCAGGCGAGCCACAGGAGATAAGCGGCGCCCGCCCATCGTATCGCGGAGAACAGCGCCGCAAATTCATGCGCAAGCACAGCGAGGCCGGTTGCGGCGATTGCGAACCAGACGAGATCGCCGACGACGAAGCCCGCGATGAACGGCGCAACGCCGCTGAGGCCCTGCGCCAGAACGCGCGCCACGATCGCGGCGACGCCCGGGCCCGGCGTCGCGACGGCGGCGGCATAAATTCCAACGAACAACAGCAGTGACGAGAGAGACATGGCCCGGGCTTTCCCTCGCCGCCACATAGAGGCAAACGGCGGAAAATCCAAGCCGCCCTTTTGATCAAGGGCGCGCGCTTCTCTTCGTCAACCAGGCGTCGAGCGACCACGCGCCCGGGCCAAATGCGGCAAACGCCAGGAAGCCCCCGGCGATGGCGAAGTTCTTCTGGAAATGGATGTACTGATCGAGGTCGGCGAAGTTCGCGTGAAAGAAGGCGGCGAGGAGAAGCGTATAGAGGCAGAGAATGATCGCCGAAACGCGGGTCGCCAGCCCGAAGAGAATGGCGAGGGCGCCGAAGATCTCGATGATCATAGCGAAGGGCTCGAGCTTCGGCGAAACGCCGAAGCTCTCCATATAGGCCGCCGTCCCGGCAAAATCGGTGATTTTGCCGATGCCCTCGTTGGCGAAGAGCGCCGCCATGAACACCCGGCCGACGAGGGCGATCGGCGCCGCGGCGGCGGCGATGGCTTCGCTCGCCGCCGAGATCCTTTTCAACGGGGCGGCGCCGCGCGCCGTCAATCCGTCAAAGACCATGCGCGTCATTGAGCGCCTTTTGCAGGTCCTGGAATTCTTCGCAATCGCCGGAGCCGCAGATCGTCTTGATCTT
>DASZFX010000014.1:0-3134 GCA_035939375.1 Roseiarcus sp. | reverse complement strand
CATGGCTCAGGAACTCAAAGGCTCGGCTTTCAACATCCTTTTCACCGCCAGCTTCTTCGCCAGCTTTGCTTATTTCATGCTGCATTTCGGCTGAACGTCAGCAAAAGCCGCGGCGAAAATCATTCGAAGCCCGCTGCAATCCCCCGATTTCCATCCCGTAAGCCTCGAGAGAAGGCCGCAAAGGTCCGGTCGCACAATCTCAGGGGACGATCATCATGGCTCAGGAACTCAAAGGCTCGGCCTTCAACATCCTCTTCACCGCCAGCTTCTTCGCCAGCTTCGCATATTTCATGCTGCACTTTGGCTGAGCGCGATACGCACCCGTCGGTTAATGCGGCCCTTCTTTTCGATTTGCGTCACATCGGCGTGACCGATTTCGCCGGTGCGCCCGACATGCGTGCCGCCGCAAGGCTGCAAGTCTATCCCTTCGATCTCGACCAGCCTGACCCTTCCGCCTCCCGTCGGCGGTTTGACCGACATGGTCTTGACCAGCCCCGGATTAGCGGCGAGCTCCTCGTCTGATATCCAGCGCGTCCGCACGGCCGCGTCCTTGGCGATGAGAGCATTGAGCCTCTCGGCGATTTCGCTTTTGTCGAGCGCCGCCTCGCCGGAATCGAAGTCGAGCCGCCCTTCGCCGTCGCCGACAGCGCCGCCCGTCACCGGATAGGGCAGGACTGCGGTCAACAGATGAAGCGCCGTATGGGCGCGCATGCGCCTAAAGCGCAGATTCCAATCGATTCGGGCGAGGACGCGGGCGCCGGGCGGAGGAAGAATCGAGCCTGAAGCGACGGCATGCACGATCCGTTCGCGGTCGGGGCCATATGTCGTGTTGATTATCGCAAGGCGTGAGCCGTCGTCCAGGACGAGTTCGCCGCGATCGCCGGGCTGGCCTCCGCCCTGGGGATAGAAAACGGTTCGGTCCAGCACGAGGCCGTCGCCTTCCGCGCCTCGCACGATCGCCTCGGTCTCTCTGAGATAGGCGTCTTCGCGAAACAGGGGTTCGGTCATGAGACGAAAACGGCCGGCGCAGCGCCTTTGCGCTCGAGCCAGGCCGGAACCGGCAAGTTCTTTGAGCGCAAGAAGGCGGGATTGAACATTTTGGAGGCGTAACGCACGCCGGAATCGGCCAGGATGGTCACAATCGTATGGCCGGGCCCCATCGCCTTGGCGAGGCGGATCGCGCCAGCGACATTGATCCCCGACGAGCCGCCGAGCAACAGGCCTTCCTCCTCTGCGAGATCGAAGACGATCGGCAGGGCTTCTTCGTCAGGGATCTGGAAGGCCAGATCGATCGGCGCGCCAGCCAAATTGGCTGTGATGCGCGATTGGCCGATCCCTTCCGTTATCGACGAGCCTTCGCTTTTGAGAACGCCATGGACGTAAAATTCATAAAGCGCCGCGCCCATCGGGTCGGCGAGGGCGATCTTGATGGCGCGGTTGCGCTCTTTCAGCGCCAAGGCGACGCCCCCGAGCGTCCCGCCCGAGCCGACCGAGCAGACGAAACCGTCGATCTTGCCATCCGTGTCGGAATAGATTTCCGGTCCGGTGGTTTCGTAATGACCGCGGCGATTGGCGACATTGTCGAATTGGTTCGCCCAGACCGCGCCCATGGCCTCTGTTTTGGCCAAGGCTTCAGCCAAGCGGCCGGAATACCGCACGTAATTGTTCGGATTGGAATAGGGCGCGGCCGGCACTTCAACGAGTTCGGCGCCGACCAGGCGCAGCATGTCCTTTTTTTCCTGCGTCTGGGTTTCGGGGATCACAATGACGGTGCGAAAGCCGAGCGCCGAGCCGACCATGCCAAGGCCAATGCCGGTATTGCCCGCCGTGCCTTCGACGATGACGCCGCCTTCTCTCAGGGCGCCGCTCGCCAGCGCGTCCTTGATGATGGCGAGGGCGGCGCGGTCTTTGACCGAGCCGCCGGGGTTCATGAATTCCGCCTTGCCGAGGATCGTGCAGCCGGTCATCTCCGAAGCGCGGCGGAGCTTGATGAGCGGCGTATTGCCGATGGCTTCGACAACAGAGGGGCTAAAAGTCATGACGTCCTCGACGGATCACGCTTAAGCGAAGGGGCGAGGGGAAACAAGACGACCGCCCTTAAAGGACCAACCGCAAGCCGACGATCGCCAACACCGCGGCAAGGATCGGACGGAGCCACAGTTCCGGCATGCGCGGCGCTGCGAGACTGCCGATGACGATGCCGGGAATCGAGCCGGTCAGCAGGAGGGCGAGCATCCTCATATCGACCGAACCGATCAGCCAATGACCAAGGCCGGCGACCAGCACGAGGGGCACGGCATGGGCGATGTCGCTGCCGACGATCTGCCTGGTCGGCAGATCGGGATAGAGCAGGACCAGGGCCGTCACGCCGAGCGCGCCCGCGCCGACCGAGGACAGGGAGACGAAAATACCGAGTGCGACGCCGGTCACTACGGTCAACGCGGAGCGAAGCCTCGGTGAAATCCTTGCCTTGCGCTTGGCGGCATAGGCTTGCAGGCGGGTGCGCAACATCATCGCCAAGGCGGTCAACAGAAGCGCGCAGCCAAGCAAGAGCGTGATCAGCGAAGAAGCGCCGGGGCCAAACGGGCCGGCATGCCGGAGCAGAAAGAGCATCAGGATGGCGGTCGGCGCGCTGCCGAGCGAGAGCAGGCCGGTCAGGCGCCAGACAATCGTTCCGTTGAAGCCATGGACCGCCGTGCCGACCGTCTTGGTGGCGGCGGCATAGAGAAGGTCTGTGCCGACGGCCGTCGCTGGATGGATTCCGAAAAACAGAACGAGGATTGGCGTCATCAGCGAGCCGCCGCCGACGCCGGTCAAGCCGACGATGGCGCCGACGAACAGTCCTGAGACGACATAAAGCAATGTGTCGCTCCGCCCCGCGCGGGATTTGGTCTCTGCGCCGCGCCAAACAAGGGGCGGGTCGGTCTCACCAGGGATATTCTATGAAAGTCTATATAGTCAATATAATTTGATGGTTCATGCGGAGCGGATTTTTCTAGATTCTGCCACCGGTTCAGTCGATGGTCGCGCCCTGAGGAGAGCGCTCGAGGCGCGCCGACGCGATGTCGCCGGCCTTGGCCAGGAATTTCGGAAGCGCGGGAAATACTTACCCGACAATCTGTTGCAGGCGATAG
>DASZFX010000013.1:0-1881 GCA_035939375.1 Roseiarcus sp. | reverse complement strand
CGTCAGCGCGTTGATCGCCGCGGGCGTCGGCGCGCTGTTCTCCTCGATCCTGCCGAATTTCACCTCGATCCTGCCGTCCTGGTGGGGCGTCTACGGCTGGTTCTTCGGCGTCGCGATCGCGGGAGCGGTGTACTACGCACTGCGCTCGATGATGCCGAGCCCGGTCGCCAAGCCCGCCTAAGGGCCTTCGTACCCTCTCGCGGCCCGCTCCAAGGCGGGCCGCGACAATCGCGAGTTCTCCTCGCTGACTTTGCGGCGAGGAGGACTGTTTTTTCGTCGCGTTCGTCCTCGCGCGCCAGGCGCTGGCGTTCACTGGAATTCGCTGGCTCTCCCTCCATTGCCCGACAAAATTGGAACGCGCGGGCGCAGATGGGCGTTGCGTTGTTCGATGTTCCATTCTTTGCGGCGTCCGTCCGAAGGTCTCGCGCCTGAGACGGAGCGTTTTTTAGGAGACAGTCTTATGCGCAAGCTCGCCTTGCTCGCCGTCGCCGGTGCGACATTGGCCGCCGCGGCTCTAATCCCGAGCGAAGCCAGCGCCGGATGCTATCGGCTCGGCGAGACCGGATATCATTGGTACAGCTACTGCTTTGGACCGCGCTTCATCTACCCGCATCATCGCGTTTGCCGGCACGGCTATTGCTGGTATCGCTAGAGCGAAAGCGTCTCGTCGCTCATTCTTCCTTACCGGCGACGCCTGCTTCGGCGAAAGTCGCCATGTCGTTGTGGCAGGCAAGCGCCGCCTTGACCACGCCTGCGGCCAGGGCGGCGCCTGAACCTTCGCCAAGCCGCATGCCGAGGTCGAGGATCGGCGCCTTGCCGAGACGGCGCAGCACTTCGCGATGGGCGCCCTCGGCCGAGACATGGCCGGCCATGCAATGGTCGAGCGCGGCAGGATCGATGGCGTGGAGCACGGCGGCGGCCGCGCAGACGACATAGCCGTCGAGCAGCACGGGCGTTCGCTGCATCCGCGCGGCGATGATGGCCCCGGCCATCGCCGCAACCTCGCGCCCGCCGAGGCGGCGCAGGACCTCGAGCGGATCGCCTGAAAAGTTGCGATGCAACGCGACGGCGTCCGCGACGGCCTTCGCCTTGCGCTTGAGGCCCTCGTCGTCGATCCCGGTGCCCCGGCCGACCCAATCCTCCGCGCTGCCGCCCCAAAGCGCATGATAGATCGCGGCGGCGATGGTCGTGTTGCCGATGCCCATCTCGCCGAGGCAGAGAAGATCGGCGCCGGAGGACAATGCCTCCATGCCGTAGGCCATGGTCGCCGCGCAGGCGCGCTCATCGAGCGCCGGGCCTTCGGTGATGTCGCCGGTCGGCGCTTCGAGCGCAAGCTCGTAGAC
Source organism: Roseiarcus sp. (assembly GCA_035939375.1). Lineage (GTDB taxonomy): Bacteria > Pseudomonadota > Alphaproteobacteria > Rhizobiales > Beijerinckiaceae > Roseiarcus. The sequence continues at coordinate 538 of DASZFX010000013.1, read as the reverse complement.
TTTGAGCCCGAGCTCGAACGTCTTGCAGATCTGATTGATCGCCGCGCCGCCGGCGGCGAAATTGGCGACCATCGCCTGGGTCACCGATTGCGGAAAGGGCGAGACGCCTCTGGCGACGACGCCGTGATTGCCGGCGAAGACTGCGACCAGCGGTTGATCGATATGCGGGCGCGCCGCGCCCTGCCAGGCGGCGAGCCATTCGACGATGTTTTCGAGCCGCCCGAGCGAGCCTGCGGGCTTGGTCAGTTGGCCTTCGCGCGTGCGCACTGCGGCCAGCGCCGCTTCATCGGGACCCGGCAGGGATCGGATCAGATCGCGGATGTCGTCGAAAGGTCTACCTGCGGCGTCCATTGTCGATTTCTCCGGCTTGTCGAACGCCGCCTCGTAAAGCAATTTGCGGGGGAGGGAAAATCGCGCGGGAAGCCGGCGGCCAGGAGAGCGCCATTGATCGATTCCAGCCTGTTCTTCGCCTTCATAGCCGCGGTCGTCGTCCTAATGCTGATTCCTGGGCCGAATGTGGCGCTCATCGTCGCCAACA
>DASZFX010000012.1:0-2008 GCA_035939375.1 Roseiarcus sp. | reverse complement strand
TGCGTCACACCGCCATTACTGTCGATTTGCCGTTTCAGACGCGGGCGAGATATTGGCGGTGAGCGACGGTTGTTTCGATTGCTGGGGCCTATGCTGAAGAGAAACCCCGTGTGCTTCGCCGCCCCTCCATCTCATGTTTGGAATTGTTCCGCCGTCTCGTCGCCCGGCACGCCGAAACCGGGTGCGGCGGATGGATCGAGCGCGCGTTGCAAATAGGCCGCTTCCTGCGGCTTCCAGATCTCCCAAAGCGCCGCCAGCCTGGCGATCGGATCGTCGTCGTCCCAGTCAACGCGCAGATCTGTCACCGGCCAATCGACGGCGTCCACGATCAGAAGGCCGGCCGAATGAACCGGGCCGGCCTCACCCCCGGCCGCGAGCCCCACTCGAAGCGCGGCGACAAGCCGGTCGCCGAAGTCGTCATCGCCTGACTGTTCGAAGGACGCGACCATCTCTGCCGGGATATCCGTCACGGCGAGGAGGTTGCCGGCCGCGACGCAATCGCGACCTTCGGCGGTCGCGTGAACGCCGAGCGTTCCCGCGCCCGAGAAGACGGCCGTACGCCCATTCGCGTCGATCGCCGTCATTTGCCGATGCGCCATATGGGGTCGCGACGCGACGAGGCTACCAAGCGCATTGGTCGGCGCCGCCCCGGCGGCGATCAGTGCAAGCGCTGCGTGTCCAAGGCGGGGTCAGTGATGTTTTGCGAGGCGACTGCGGCGACGCCGGCGCGCGCGTGCGCGCAACGGGCGGCGACGGCGGGCGAGGAAGACGAAATGGCGATGCCCAAGCGGCTGGTTCGGGCGCAGCGTGCCGCGATCGAGAAAGTCACCGGTTCAATCCGGAATGACGGCGGTTGCGTCGATCTCGACAAGCCAGTTCGGCCGCGCCAGCGCCACCACGACGAGGCCGGTGCATACCGGATGCACTCCACGGATGTATTCGCCCATCGTGCGGTAAACGGGCTCACGATGGCGGATGTCGGTCAGATAGACGACGAGCTTGCAGACATGCGCCATCTGTCCGCCCGCTTCCTCGACAAGCTGGCGAATGTTTTGCATGACCTTGTGCGCCTGGGCGACCGGATCACCGACGCCGACGTCCTCCGCGGTTTCGAGATCCTGCGGACACTGGCCGCGCAGGAAAACCGTCGCTCCTCGCGCCACCACAGCCTGGGCGAGGTCATTGTCGAGCCGTTGTTCCGGATAGGTCGTTGCCGTGTTGAACGGGCGAATGCGGCGGTGGGCCATCACTAACCTCGAGGCGTCTGTTCAAAATGCGGTCGAGGAGATTTGATCCGCGTTCCAGGCAAAGGAAAATAATCGTTTCCGTTGATTTGCCTCGGAAAAAGAAAAGCAGCCCCGCTTTCTCGCGCAAAATGCGGATGTGCCGAACCCGTTAGCCGACGTTTAATTCTACCGGCACGGCCTTCGAAATCCGGAAGCCAAGCCTCGCAAAATGCGAATGTCGCCACGAGGTCTTGGAGAGTAGCGTCGCGGAAATATGACAGAAGCTCGCGCGCTGGAAATCCTCGATCGTCTAATCGCCTTCCCAACGGTGAGCAGTCGATCCAATCTTGACTTGATTGAATATATCCGTGCCTTGCTCGCCCCTCTCGGAGCGCGCATCCTTTTGGCGCCAAACTCGGAAGGCACCAAGGCGAACCTCTACGCAGTCCTCGGACCGGCGGTTCCCGGCGGCGTGATGCTGTCGGGTCACACGGACGTGGTTCCCGTCCAGGGGCAGGCGTGGTCGACGGATCCGTTTCGAATGACGCGCCGTGGCGATGCGTTCTTCGGCCGGGGCGCCTGCGACATGAAAGGATTCCTCGCCTGTGTCCTCGCAGCCGCCGAAACCGCGTCGGCGAGGCTGCTGTCGCGCCCGCTCCATATGGCTTTCAGCTATGACGAAGAAGTCGGATGCGTCGGCGTGCGCGGATTACTCGATCAACTCGCCAAGACAACGCATTTGCCGTCAATATGCGTCATTGGCGAGCCTACCGGAATGCGCA
>DASZFX010000011.1:0-19399 GCA_035939375.1 Roseiarcus sp. | reverse complement strand
CTCGATCGAACCGAGCCCGTCGACGATCGCCTTCTCCAGGGCGCCGGGAATCTTGCCGCCGCCCTTCGGCTTCATCCACTTCCAGAAATGAATGTGATTGTAATGCTGGCCGGCGTTATTGAAGAGGCCGGGGTTCTTGTTGTGCGAACCTTTGACGATCTCCTCGAGCGACTTGCCTTCCCATTCAGTGCCCTTGAGCAAGTTGTTGCCGTTGTTCACATAGGCGAGGTGATGCTTGTCGTGGTGAAATTCGAGTGTCTCCTTCGACATATAGGGGTTGAGCGCGTCATGCGCGTAGGGCAGATCGGGCAATGTGAAGGACATGAGCAAACTCCATCAATAAGACGGCACGAGAGATCCGCGACGACAGGGCGGCCGCGTCGGCGCCGGCATTGTTAGACCCGTCGCGCGACGCCCGCAACCAAGGGCCGGCCAGCCGGCTCACGCGATCGTGAGGATTCAAGAACAGGCCAAGATGGCGACTTTCCCGCGCGCATTGGTCAAGGCTGCGGCGGAGCGTCGGTCGCCGCCGCGGCCTTCGTTCTCCTGGCCATTTGCGGGCGCGCCGGCGCCCCTGATTCGATAAGGACCTTGCGGTACTCGTCGCGTTTTTCGTGGATCGAGGCAATGACGTGGCCCATGGGCACGCCGATATCGACAAGGACGGCCTCGGAGAGTTGCAGGCTCGCTTCGATCGTCTCCGGCACGGCGTCGGTAACGCCACATTCGTAAAGCGTCTTGGCGTGAGCGGCGTCGCGCGCACGCGCGATGATGGTGAGATCCGCGCGCAGGGATCGCGCGGTCTTGACCACGATCTCGTTCGCGCGCGGCGCGTCCATCGTCACGACCAGCGCGCGCGCGACGTCAATGCCGCAACGGCGCAGGAATTCGCTTCGCGTCGCGTCGCCGAAATAGATCGGCGCGCCTTCGGAACGCGCGCGGGCGATCAGCTTGGCGTCGGCGTCAACCGCGATATACGAAATTTTGTGGCGGGCGAGCATATCGCCGATCAACGCGCCAACCCGACCATAGCCGACGATGATGACGCGCGCCTGATGATCCTCCGGCGGCGGCTCGAAAGCCTCCGCTGCGGCTCCTGGAGCGGCCTCGCCCTGCGCGAGGCGTTCGCCCAGCCGGGCGAGAAACGGTATCAGCAGCATCGTCAAGGTGACCGCAACGAGCGCGGTGTGGCCGGCTTCCGGCGCGAGCACGCCGCCCATTGTCGCGGCGCTGATCATCACGAAAGCAAATTCGCCGCCGGGAGCCAGCAAAAGCGCGACCTCGCGGGCGACGCGCGGCGGGGCTTTGAACGCGCGGCCAAGCGCGATGAGGACGACCGCCTTGATCGCGACGATCGCAGCGGCGACCGCGAGGATCAAAACGGGAGAAGCGGCGAGCAGCGAAAGATCGAGACTGGCGCCGACCGAGACGAAAAACAGGCCGAGTAGCAGGCCTTTGAACGGCTCGATCGTGACCTCGATCTCGCGCCGAAATTCCGTCTCGGCAAGGAGCAGCCCCGCGATGAAGGCGCCAAGGGCCATGGAGAGTCCGCTCCAGGCGGCCACGAGGCCAGCGCCGATGACGACCAGCAGCGACGTCGCCATGAAGAGTTCGACGCTCTTCGCCGTCGCCACCGAATGGAACAGCGGCCTGAGCACTAGCCGTCCGAGCACGATCAGGCCGACGAGCGCCAGCGCGGCCGGGCCAAGCGTCCAGGCGAGATCGGCGCCGAGCCCGTTGATTTTGCCGCGAGCCAGCATCGCGATCATGAAGAGAAGCGGCGCGACGGCGAGATCTTGAAACAAAAGGACGGAGAAGGCGGCGCGGCCGGCCGCTGAATTCAGCCGCTTGCGCTCGGCGAGAACTGGAATGACGATCGACGTCGAAGACAGGGACAGCGCCGCGCCGATGACGAGGGCGGCGGCGATCGGCTGGTCGAGCGCAAAGGCCGCGCCGCCGATGAGGAGCGAGGAGGAGACGACCTGGGCGAGACCGAGCCCGAAGACCAGGCGACGCATGCGCGAAAGGCGCTCGAAGGACAATTCGAGCCCCATCATGAACAAGAGGAAGACCACGCCGAGAGCGGCGATATCGTCGACCTGCTCGACGTTGATCAGCGCGAAGGCGCCAAGCCAGGGCGCGTCTTCTGCGAGGCGCCCGAGCCCGTGGGGCCCAAGCGCGGCGCCGGCAATGAGAAACCCGAGAACCGGGGATATGCGCAGCCTGATGAACAGCGGCGCAATGACGCCGGCCGTCGCCAGGAACAGCAGGGTTTCCCTATAGAGAGCGAAATCGGGCGTTTCGTGCAAGCGCCACTCCGGCCGCCGGCGACGTGTTCTTCGTTCAAGCTAGGTTGATTCTGGCGCGCGGTCGATTCGTCCGCAGATCGGGCGTTTCGAGAAAGAGGAGTTCTATGCGTCGGTCGCCCCGCCGCTGTCGGCGGCGCTCCAGGCGCGTTGCGCCACAGCGAGGAATGCGCCATAGCCCGCCTTGGGCACGCCCGTCGGCGGATCGCCGAAGAACACCTCGACCCCGGCGATTCTGCCGCCCTTGAAGACGAAACGCTCGGCGTTGCGGAAGCGCGCGCCGGAGGTCAGTTCGCATTCATAAAGGACGAAGGCCTCGCCCTCGCCTTCGACGATCGTCTCGATGCGATGGGCGCGAATGCGCTCGCTGTTCGGCCAGCAACGCGCGGAATACTCGACCCTGTCGATGCGGTCGTCATAGGGGCTGGAGAAGGTGAAATCATCGGCAAGCAGCGACTCGATGAGAGCGCGGTCCTTGCGACGATAGGCTTCGAAGGACTTGCGCACGAGATCAGCGAGATTGACCGGGCATGATGGCCCTAATCGTCTAACCGGCGGCGATCGCTTGTCCCCGGCGCTTCGCTCGTCAACAGCCGCGCGCCGCGTCCGTAAGTAAACCAGGCCCAGGACCAATTGACATAGACCGTCAGCCGGCTGCGGAAATCGACCAGAAGCATGAGATGGACGAGCGACCAGGTGAGCCAGGCCGGAAAGCCGGTCAAAGTGAAGCCGCCGAAATCGGCGATCGCGCGCGAGCGGCCGATGATCGCCATCGTCCCGTAGTCGCGATAGCGGAAGGGGCCGGGCGCTGCTCGGCCGGCGAGGCGCGCCTTGATGAGCTTGCCGACATATTTGCCCTGCTGCTTGGCGACCGGCGCGAGGCCCGGCAACGGCTTGCCGGAACCGTCGTCGAAGCTCGCGACATCGCCGATGGCGAAGATTTCCGGCCTGCCGGGCGTCGAACAATCCGGCCCGACCTTGACGGCGCCGTTGCGCGTCGCCTCGGCGCCGAGCCAGAGCGCCGCCGGCCCAGCCTGCGTGCCGGCGCACCATAGGACATTCGCCGCCTCGACCCGGGCCTCGCCGACGAGAAGACCGTCCGCGTCGATCCCCTTCACGGCTTCGTTCAGCCGCAATTCGACACCTAGCGAGCGCAAGGCCTCCGCCGCATATTCAGAGAGGCGCTCCGGGAAAGCCGAGAGCGCGCGGCTCCCGGCCTCGCAAAGTACGATCCGCGCCGAGCGCGGATCGATCGCCTTGAAGTCGCGCGCCAGCGTCGAGCGGGCAAGCTCCGCGATCGTGCCGGCGAGTTCGACGCCGGTCGGGCCGGCGCCGACGACAACGAAAGTGAGCAGCTTGGCGATCAGGCGCGGATCCTCGCATTCCTCGGCTTTCTCGAAGGCGCTGAGCAGGCGCGCACGGATCGACAAAGCGTCGCCAAGCGTCTTTAGCGTCGGCGCATATTCGGCCCACGCGTCATGACCGAAAAAACTATAGGCGGCGCCGATCGCAAGGACGAGGAAATCGTACGGCAAGTCCCGTCCGCCGGCGAGATGGACGAGACGGAGGTCCGGATCGACGCTCAAGACTTCCGCCATCAGGACACCGACATTGGGCTGATGCCGCAGCAACGCCCGGCTTGCGGTCGCAATGTCGGCCGGCGACAGCGCCGCCGTCGCCACCTGATAGAGCAGCGGCTGGAAAAGGTGATGGTTTGTGCGGTCGACGAGCGTGACTTCGGCGTCGACGCCCTTCAAGGCCTTGGCCGCCGCGAGGCCGCCGAAGCCGGACCCGACGATGACGATGTGCTTTCGTTTCGCCCCTGTCGCCATTGGCGCGCCTCTCATGAGAGGATGAAGAACGCCATCGCCGGCCTCGCCGTCAACCCGGTCGCCTCGCGATTTCGACGATCGAGCCTCACCCCTCACTCCGCCGCTTGTGGCGCGCGTTCGCGCCATCCAAGGGTCGCCGTCGCAAGGACGAACGCGCCGATCGCGCAAAGCGCAATCGCTGCGACCATCGGTCCGGGGGTCCCGTTGAAGACGAGGCTGGTCAGCGCGATCGTCACGCCGCCGGCGGCCATCTGCAAAGTTCCACCGAGCGCCGAGGCGAGACCGGCGAGCGGCCCGTGATCTTCGAGGGCGAGAACCATGGTGGTCGGGATGACCAGGCCGAGGCAACCGAAGGCGCAAAACAGGAGAACCAGGAGGATCGGCAATCGATCGACCCCAGCCGCCGCGACAGCGAAAAGGATCAACGCGAAGGCTGCATAGAACGACACCGCCGCCATCACCGTCCGCGCCATCCCGAAACGCGCGCCGAGCGTGGCGGCGAACTGCGATGCCCCGATGAAGCCGACCGCATTGATCGAAAAGCAGATGCTGTACTGCATCGGCGTCAACCCGAAATGATTGATATAGACGAAGGACGAACTCGCCAGAAAAACGAAGAAACTCGCCATGCCGAAGCCGCCGATGAAAGTCAGGCCGAGAAGGCGCCCATCGCGCAGAAGCTGTGAGAAGCCGCCGATAAGACCAACGAGAGAGAGCCGCACGCGATCTTGACGAGGCCGCGTCTCGGGTAAAAAGACGGCGACGAGCGCGAAGCCGAGCAACGCCGCGATCGTCACCGCGACGAAGACGGCGCGCCATCCGAAGGGCTGGATGAGCGCGCTGCCGGTCAGCGGCGCCAGGATCGGCGAAACGCTGAAGACCAGCATGACGAGCGACATCAGTCGCGTCGCTTCGAGGCCGGTGTGGAGATCGCGGATGATGGCGCGCGGGATCGCCATCAGGCAGGAGGCGCCGGTCCCTTGCAGGAAGCGAAAGGCGATCAGCCAGCCGATATTGGGCGAGACGGCGCAGCCGATCGAGCCGAGGATGAACAATGAGAGCCCGAGATAGAGCGGCCGCTTGCGCCCGATGATGTCGGAGGCCGGTCCATAAACGAGCTGGCATAGGCCGAAGGCGAGGAAGAAGACCGTCAAAGTCATCTGCGTCGACGCGGTCGAAGCCTTAAGATTGGCGGCGATGCTCGGCAGCGCCGGCAGGTACATGTCGATCGCGAAAGGCCCGATGGCCGAGAGCAGACCAAGCACGACGGCGTCCTTGGCGTAGCGCGAGAGCGTCACGATGATGTCCAATCGTTGAGGGAATGGCCGCTGGGAGGATCAGCCCGCCGCCGCTTCGGCCGCGAGCCGGTCGATGCTTTGCTTCCAGCCGACCTCCATGCCGTTGAGATGAGTCGCCGCACAATCAACCACGGCGACGGCGCTGGCGCGCAGAGTGAGCATCGTCCTGCCCTTGTGTTCGACGAATGTGACGGTGGTGAGACCTTCGAGGATCGGCTTGTCGTCGGCGTCCGTCGCAACGGTGGTGAAATAGATGCGCTCGCATTGCGCGTCGGCCCCGATGTAACCGACAAGTTAACTGGCCCATCAGTCAAAAAAGCTGCGGAAAGCGCCTGTCAACCCTCGAAAAAGGCGACGCGATCTTTGGTCGCCTAGGCGAGCGCGGCAAGTTTCTGATAGTTTCAGCTGTTCGGGCGCGCGGCGAAAGGGAGGAATAGATGACGGCGCTGACCCAGAGCTATGTTCACGGCGCGAGTGAAACGCCGCTTCTCGGCGAGACGGTCGGTCAATTGCTCGACCGCATCGCGGAAGCGGGACCGGAGCGGCCGGCGCTCGTTGCGCGTCACCAAAACGTCCGCTGGAGCTACGCCGAGCTTCGGGGCCGCGCCAACGACCTCGCCGCCGGCCTGATCGCGCTTGGCCTTGCGCCCGGCGAGCGCGTCGGCATCTGGTCGCCCAACAATTCCGAATGGGTGCTGACGCAATTCGCAACCGCAAAGGCGGGATTGATCCTCGTCAACATCAACCCGGCCTATCGCGCCCATGAGTTCGAATATGCGATGAACAAGGTCGGCTGCAAGGCGCTGATTCTCAGCGCCGGATTCAAGGGCAACGATTACCTCGCGACGTTGCGCGCCCTTGCGCCCGAAATCGACGGCGCTTCGCCGGGCCGCCTGATGGCGAGCCGATTGCCGGCGCTCAAAATCGTCGTTCGGCTCGGTGAGGAAAAGAGCGCCGGAATGCTCAATTTCGCCGATGTCGCCAAGCCGGCGAGCAAGGCGCAGCGCGCCGAACTCGCAAAGCTCGAAGCCGCCTTGCAATTCGACGATCCGATCAATATCCAATTCACCAGCGGCACGACGGGAGCGCCCAAGGGCGCGACGCTGACGCACCACAACATCGTCAACAACGGCTATTTCATCGGCGAAGCGATGCGGCTGACGCCCCTCGACCGCCTCTGCATACCCGTGCCGTACTATCATTGCTTCGGCATGGTCCTCGGCAATCTCGCCTGCGTGACCCTTGGCGCATGCATGGTCTCGCCGGCCGAAGGCTTCGACCCGCTCGCCGTGCTCGAGACGGTTCAGGCCGAGCGCTGCACCGGCCTGCACGGCGTGCCGACCATGTTCATCGCCATTCTGGGCCATCCCGAGTTCAAACGCTTCGATCTTTCGAACCTGCGCACCGGCATCATGGCCGGCTCGCCCTGCCCTGTGGAAGTGATGCGCCGGGTCGATTCGGAAATGCATATGAGCGAGGTCACCATCGCCTATGGCATGACAGAGACGAGCCCGGTGAGCTTCCAAAGCGCCTATAACGATCCGCTCGAGCGGCGCGTCTCCACGGTCGGGCGCATCCAGCCGCATATCGAGGTGAAGATCGTCGACGGCGAAGGCCGCGTCGTTCCCGCCGGAACGCCCGGCGAATTGCTGACCCGCGGCTATAGCGTGATGCGCGGCTATTGGGGCGACGCCGAGGGAACGCGCAAAGCCATCGACGAAGCGCGCTTCATGCACACCGGCGATCTCGCCACGCTCGACGCCGAAGGCTATTGCAACATCGTCGGGCGCATCAAGGACGTCGTCATCCGCGGCGGCGAGAATATCTATCCGCGCGAGATCGAGGAATTCCTCTATACCCATCCGGCGATCGCCGACGTCCAGGCTTTCGGCGTGCCGGACCGGCACTATGGCGAGCAGCTTTGCGTCTGGATCAAGTTGCGCAAGGACGCAAAACTGACCGAGGACGAAGTCGTCGCCTTCTGTCGCGCCTCGATCGCGCACTACAAGGCGCCGAAATATGTCCGCTTCGTCGAAGAATTCCCGATGACCGTCACCGGCAAGGCGCAGAAGTTCATCATGCGTGAGAAGATGATCGGCGAACTCGAGCTGGTCGTCGAGAAGACGGCGTGACCGAGACGCTGGCGCCCCGCATATGAAGTTTCGGCATGACCCGTCATTGCGAGCGAAGCGAAGCAATCCAGGGAAGCGTCTGTCCTCGATCGATTGCTTTGTCGCTCGTTCGCTTCGCGACGACGACAAGGCGATCTCATTGCTTCCGGCGGAGGGCCTCTAAACGTCCAAATTCGCCACGCTCAGCGCATTGTCCTGGATGAATTCGCGGCGCGGTTCGACGACGTCGCCCATCAGTTTGACGAAAATATCGTCGGCCTCGTCGACTTCTTTCACCTTGACCTGCAAAAGCGTCCGCGCCTCGCGATCGAGCGTCGTCTCCCAGAGCTGATCCTTGTCCATCTCGCCAAGGCCTTTGTAGCGCTGCATGACGACGCCCTTGCGGCCGGCCGCGGTCACCGCTTCGAGCAGCGCGCTCGGGCCGGCGACGGACGTTTCTTCGCCGCGTCGAGTGTAGAACGCCGGTCCGCCGAAAGCCTCGACGACGTTGCGCGCGTGTTCGTCGAGCCGGCGCGCCTCGGTCGAGGCGAGAAGACCGGCGTCGAGGACGACCGCCTGGCGCACGCCGCGGATTTCGCGGCTGAACACATAGCCGCCGGCCTCGGCCCTTCCGCTCCAGCCGCGCTCGACCTCGTCAGCCGAAGCGTCGAGCCGGGCCGCAATCGCGCTCGCCCGACGCTGCGCTTCCGCATCATCGACATCGGCGAGCGGCCTCAAGGCGCCGGCGAGCGCGGTCTGCTCGACGGCGCGCCGGTCATAACGCGTATGCAATTGGTTCATCACATGGCGCATCGCCCGCGCCTCCTCGACCAGCGCGTTGAGATCCGCGCTGGCGCGGCTCTCGCCGCCGGCAAGGCGCAGTACGGCCCCTTCGAGGCCGGCCGTGACGAGATAATCTTCAAGCGCGCGCTCGTCCTTGAGATATTGTTCGGACTGGCCCCGCTTGACCTTGAACAGGGGCGGCTGCGCGATGAACAAATGGCCACGCTCGATCAACTCGGGCATCTGGCGGAAGAAGAAGGTGAGCAGGAGCGTACGGATATGGGCGCCGTCGACATCGGCGTCGGTCATGATGATGATCTTGTGATAGCGCAGCTTGTCGGCGTTGAAATCGTCGCGCCCGACGCCGGTGCCGAGCGCGGTGATCAGCGTGCCGATCTGCTCGCTCGACAGCATCTTGTCGAAGCGCGCGCGCTCGACATTGAGGATTTTGCCGCGCAGAGGCAGCACAGCCTGGAACTCGCGGTTGCGGCCCTGTTTGGCGGTGCCGCCCGCCGAGTCGCCCTCGACGATGAAGATTTCCGACTTGGCCGGATCGCGCTCCTGGCAATCGGCGAGCTTGCCCGGCAGGCTGGCGACGTCGAGCGCGCCTTTGCGCCGCGTCAATTCGCGCGCCTTGCGGGCGGCCTCGCGCGCCTGCGCCGCCTCGACGACTTTGCCGACGATGGCGCGCGCTTCCTGCGGACGCTCCTCGAACCATTGGCCGAGCATTTCGTTGACAATGCCTTCGACGACCGGGCGCACTTCCGAGGACACCAGCTTGTCCTTGGTCTGCGATGAGAACTTCGGGTCCGGCGCCTTGATCGAGAGGACGCAGGTCAAGCCCTCCCGGCAATCGTCGCCCGAAAGATCCACTTTCTCCTTTCTGGCGAGGCCCGAACGTTCGGCATAGCCCGTCACCTGGCGGGTGAGCGCGCTTCTCAGGCCGATCAGATGCGTGCCGCCGTCGCGCTGGGGAATGTTGTTGGTGAAGGCCAGCACATTCTCGTGGTAGCTGTCGTTCCACCACAGAGCGGCCTCAACGATGATCCCATCGCGCTCGCCCCTGATCATGATCGGCGCATTGATGAGCGGCGTCTTGGCGCGGTCAAGGTAGCGTACGAAAGCTTCCAGCCCGCCTTGGTAGAAAAGCTCCTCGCGCTTGATCTCGGCGTGACGCGCATCGGTCAGGACGATGCGCACGCCCGAATTCAAGAAGGCGAGTTCGCGCAGGCGATGCTCGATCGTCGCAAAGTCGAACTCGATCATGGTGAAGGTCTTGGGCGAGGGCGTGAAGGTCACTTCCGTGCCGCGCCGCGGCCTGCCGTCGACGAGCGGCGCCGGTCCGACGACTCTCAGCTTGTCGACGGCGTCGCCATGAGAGAAGTTGATCTCGTGCTCCAGCCCCTCGCGCCAGATGCGCAGCTTCAAACTCGTCGACAAAGCATTGACGACGGAGACGCCGACGCCATGCAGACCGCCCGAGACTTTGTAGGAATTGCGGTCGAATTTTCCGCCCGCATGCAACTGCGTCATGATGACTTCGGCGGCGGAGACGCCTTCTTCGGAGTGAATGTCGACGGGGATGCCGCGCCCATCGTCGGAGACCGTGCAAGAACCGTCGGCGTTGAGCGTCACGCTCACCAATTTGGCGTGGCCGGCCAGCGCCTCGTCGATCGCATTGTCGACGACTTCGTAGACCATGTGATGGAGGCCGGAGCCGTCGTCGGTGTCGCCGATATACATGCCCGGGCGCTTGCGCACCGCATCGAGCCCGCGCAGGACCTTGATCGAATCGGCGTCGTAGGATTCGTTCGCGCCATTGTTCGATGGGTCCGGAGAAACAGGCGGCGTTTGCGGTTCGTCGGTCAAAAGAAGCGCCTTTTTTGGGTTGAGGAGGGGGCTTCGCGAGGGCGCGCGGCGCCTCGATTCGAAGCCCCTCTTATATAGACTGCCGGGGTTCGGATTGCACGCAAAACCGGCGAAAAAGTCGCATCAAAAGGTCGCGCGCCGCTCCCTCTGGAGCTGGATTCTCAAGGCGTCGGTCGCTTCATGCACGCGGGCGTGATATGAGCCGCGCTGAACGCTGAAGGAGCCGCGGATGTGAGCCAGTCTCCAAACACGACGCACGCCTATTCCTTCATGAGTCTTGCGCCGGTAATTCCGGTCCTCACCGTGAGAGACGCCGCGGACGGCGTCGCCCAAGCCCGCGCGCTCGTCGCCGGCGGATTGCCGGCGATCGAAGTGACCTTGCGCACGCCAAAGGCCTTGGAGGCGATCGGCGCCATTCGCGATCAGGTCAAGGGCGCTTTTGTCGGCGCCGGAACGATCCTGCGGCCGGAGCAGATCAGGGAGGCCTGCGCCGCCGGCGCGCGCTTTCTCGTCAGTCCCGGCGCCTCGCCGCGTCTTGCCGCAGCTGCGGCCGCCGCGCCCGTGCCGTTTTTGCCGGGCGTTGCGACGGCTTCCGAGGCGATTGCGCTGATGGAGCTCGGCTTCTACGCGCTGAAATTCTTCCCGGCCGAATCCGTCGGCGGGGCGAAACATCTCGCCTCGCTCGCCGCGCCGCTACCCGAATTGCGCTTCTGTCCGACCGGCGGGATCGACGCGGCCAAGGCCCCGTCGTACCTCGCGCTGTCGAATGTGGTCTGCGTCGGCGGCTCTTGGATGCTGCCTAAATCGGCCCTCGTCGTCGGCGACTATGGCGAAGTCGAGCAGCTTGCGCGGGAAGCGGCGGCGCTGAAGAAAGCGTAAGCGGCAAGGGCCGATCGACGTCAGAACGCGGCGGCCTTGCCGCAAAAGGCCTGCGCCGTCGCAAAGAGAATGTCGGCCAGCGCCTCGACGCTCATTTCTTCGGCCCATTCCTCGGCCGCATGGGCGCCGCCGCCGGCGGCGCCGAACATCACGCAAGGAATTCCCGCCGCCGCGAGGATCGCGCAATCCGTCCAGAACGGCTCGCCCCGCCAAGCCGGCGCGTGGCCGAGGCGTTGGCTCGCGGCTTTGCGCAAGGCGGCGACGATCGGCGCGTCCTCGACGATTTCGAAGGGCGCACGCTCCAGGCCGGGGTTCAACTCCGTCTGAAAAGCGGGGTCTGTCGCAGCGATCGCGGCCAGCATCGCGCGAAGCTCGGCGGCGACCGTTTCACCGTTTTCGCCCGGCACGGTGCGCCGCTCGAGCCGAATACGGCATTCGGCGGGGTAACTCGACAATTCCTGGCCGCCTTGAATGAGCGAAGCATGCACCGAGCCCGCGCCCAGCCGCACATGCGTCGGATTGGCGGCGAGGCGCCGATCCCATTCCTCCAGCGCAGTCAGAAATCTTCCGGCCTTGGCGATCGCATCGACGCCAAGCTCCGGCCGCGACCCATGGGCGGCGCGGCCGCGAACCACGACCTCGAACCAGGCGAAGCCCTTATGAGCGATCGTCAGTTCGAGATGGCTCGGCTCGGTGACGATCGCCGCATCGGCGCGAAAGCATTTGACGACCTCCTCGGTCCCAAACGAAGCGTGCTCCTCGTCGGCGACGCAGGCGACGATGACGTCGCCGGCGAGTTTCGCCGCGCGGGCCCGCGCCGCCGCAACCATCATCGCCGCGACGCCCGACTTCATGTCGAAGGCGCCCCGTCCATAGAGCCTGCCGCCGCGCCGCTCAGCCTTCAGCGGATCGCCGGCGTAGCCGGAAAGGCTCACCGTGTCATAGTGGCCGTTGAACATCAGCGAACAGCCGCCGCCTGTTCCGCGCGCGATTCCGACAATGCTCGGCCGGCCGAGGCGCTCTTCCAGGCGATGGACTTCGAAGCCGCGCTCGCCGAGCCATTTCGCGCAGAAATCGCCGATCGCCGCTTCGCCTGCCGCTCCAGGGGCGAGATCGGGATTGACTGAATTGATCGCGACGAGTTCGGCCAGGAGGTCGACGGCTGCGGACATGAGCGCGGGCCTCAGGTCAAGCGGGCGGGGCTTCGGTCGCGATGAGGAGGACGCGGCTTGAAGCGCCAAGCGCCAACGGCTCGCAGAGTTCAGGATCGGCGAGCGCAGCGCAAAGACCCGCGAGGCCGGCCGCGCCGGAGGCGGTCGTCGGCGGCCCCCCTTGCGCGAGGAGGAGGCCCGGCGCGGCCATGAGGCCCGCTTCGGACGCGGTCATCGCTTCGGCGCCGTAACGCAGGAGAATCGCCAGCGCGGGCGCGGAGGCTTCGCCGCAGCTCAACATTTCCGCCGAAGTCTCCAAGGCGCCCTCTATCAGCGCAACGCGCCGCAAGGCGAGCGCCGCGCCGACGCAAGCCGCGCTCTCCGGCTCGACGACGACGATGCGCGCCGGCGGCGCGAGAATCCCATGCAGCCCCGCGGCGATGGCCGCCGCGAGGCCGCCGACGCCGGCCTGGACGAAGAGATGGGTCGGGGCCGCGTGACGGCATTCGACGAGTTGAGCCTTTGTTTCATCGGCGATGACCCCATAGCCGGCCATCACGTCGGCTACGACCGGATCGGCCGGATCGTCGCTCGTGTCGGCGATGAGAAGATTGCCCTCGCGCTGCGAAACATTCGCCGCGGCCCGGACAGCCTCGTCATATGTGCCAGCGATGCGTACGACCTCGGCGCCCTTGGCGAGGATGCGGGCGATGCGCGCCGCAGGCACGATATCGGGCAAAAAGACGCGCGCCCGCGCGCCGGTGAGCCGCGCAGCCGCCGCGACGGCGAGGCCGTGATTGCCGTCGCTGGCGCAGACGAGCGCGGGGAGCGGCGGGCGGGCGCGGGTTTGGTCGAGCAGCGACGTCACGGGAACGCCCGCCGCACGGGCGAGCGCCCGGAGCCCGGCATAGACGCCGCCCAAGGCCTTGAAACTGCCGAGCGGCCGGCGCCCTTCGTCCTTGACGAGCAGGCCGGCGA
Organism: Roseiarcus sp.; assembly: GCA_035939375.1. Classification (GTDB taxonomy): domain Bacteria; phylum Pseudomonadota; class Alphaproteobacteria; order Rhizobiales; family Beijerinckiaceae; genus Roseiarcus. The sequence goes on along the minus strand of DASZFX010000011.1, from coordinate 6,192 downwards.
CGCCCAGCGTCGCGGCGAGCCCTGGAAGATCGGCGAGCGGCGTCGGCCCATGCTGGGGACAAAGCCGCAACAAGGCTGCGGGGCTTTCCGAAGGGTTGGGCGAGGGCGCGAGATCGGCCATTAAGCAAGGATTTGGGCCATCACGGCCTCACTTGTCCGCGGCCATGCACGCGATACTTGAAGGTGCAGAGCTGTTCGAGGCCGACTGGCCCGCGCGCGTGCAAGCGTCCGGTGGCGATGCCGATCTCGCCGCCGAAGCCGAATTCGCCGCCGTCGGCGAATTGCGTCGAGGCGTTGTGCAGGACGATGGCGGAATCGACCTCTTTGAGGAAGCGCGCCGCCGCCGCCTCGTCCTCGGTGAGAATGCAATCGGTGTGATGCGAGCCATGGGTCTCGATATGGTCGATCGCAGCGTCCAATCCGTCGACGATTTTCACCGCGATGATCGCGTCGAGATATTCAGCGCGCCAGTCTTCTTCGCTCGCTTTGCTCACGCGCGGATCCGTGGCGATAGCGGCGTGATCGCCGCGCACCGTGCAGCCCGCCTCGAGCAACGCCTCGATCAAAGGTTTGAGATGCGTCTTGGCGCAGGCCTTGTCGACGAGCAACTTTTCCGCCGCGCCGCAGACGCCGGTGCGCCTGAGCTTGGAATTGAGGAGCACGTTCTTCGCCTGGTCGAGATCCGCTGCGCGGTCGACATAGACGTGTACTATCCCTTCGAGATGGGCGAAGACTGGAACCCGCGCCTCATTCTGCACACGTGCGACGAGGCTCCGGCCGCCGCGCGGCACAATGACGTCGAGCGCGCCGCCAAGGCCGGCGAGCATTTCCGCGACCGCCTCGCGCGAAGCCGATGGGGCGCGCGAAATCGCCGCTTCGGGCAGCCCGGCCGCCTTCAGGCCCTCGACGAGACATGCGTGAACCTGCGCCGAGGAATGGAAACTGTCCGAGCCGCCGCGCAGAATCGCGCAATTGCCGGACTTGAGGCAAAGGGCGCCGGCGTCGGCGGTGACGTTCGGCCGGCTCTCGTAGATGACGCCGACGACGCCGAGCGGCGTTGCGATCCGTTCGATGACGAGGCCGTTCGGCCGCGTAAAGCGAGCCAGGACCCGGCCGACGGGATCGGGCAGCGCGGCGATCTCCTCGAGGCCGCGGGCCATCGCTTCGATGCGCTGTTCATCGAGGGTGAGACGATCGAGAAAGGCCGAGGCGACGGCGCGCGCGTTCGCGGCGGCAAGGTCGCGCGCATTGGCCGCAAGAATTTGCGCGGCGCAACGGCGCAGCGCCTCGGCTGCGGCGGCCAGCGCGCGGTCTTTCTGTTCCCGCGGCGCATTGGCGAGCAAGCGCGCCGCGCGGCGAGCCTCGGCGCCGATCCCCCGCATGGCGGCGCCGACGTCGTCCTCAGCCTGCGCAATCGGCCGAGCCGAATTCATTTTTTTCTCTCGATGAAATCTTCAAAGTCTCTTCGCCCGATCCTTAACATATTCAATCGGGTAAGCCCACACGCGCCGGCGGCGCGGCAAATGTCTGCGCTCCAACAAAGAGGCGACAGAGCGCCCTCGGGACTCTCGGACGGTCAGGGCGTCCCTTTGAGCCGAGCAAATACTCTCGAAGCGCAAGAGACCCCGCCCGGGGTCATTCGTCGTTGAACGGGTCCCGCGCCCATTCCCGGAGCGTCCGCGCCCGGCGCTGCAAAGCGTAAGCCAACGCCGCCGAGGCGCGGTTGCGGCCATGGCGGGCGACGGGCGAACCGCGGTCAGGTCCGCTGCCGCTGATCCTGATCGCCGCGCCTTCCGACCGAACCATGGCGTAGAGCGCGGCGGCTTGCGCCGGCGCCAGTCGAACGCAGCCATGCGAGGCTTGACGGCCCAGCATGCCGACCGCGGTCGTGCCATGGATGGCGAATTGACCGTGGAAGAAGATCGAATGCGGCATCGGGGCGTTGCCGTATTTGAACGAACGAACCATTGGATAGAGCGCGATCGGGCGGAATGCGCCCCGCGGCGTCAGATGGCCGGCGCGCCCGGACGAAATCGGCCAATCGTAGAGTGCGCCCGAATCCGAGGCGACATGCATCCTCTGCGAGGAGAGATCGATATCGATGCGAACCAAAGCGTGAGCAATTTCCGGCGTCAAAAGAACCGAACCGCAAACCGCGAGAAGTCCCAAAACGCAACGCATGACGCGCCCCCCATAGGCGAGCAAACTCTACGCAGCCGGTAAATTCGCGCATCGCATGCTCCGAATCAAGACGGCGCGGCGCCGACGCAGATTGATGCTCGTTTCCGCGCCCCTCGCGAGCGGCAGTCTTCCGCCGCGGGTCCATCAATGCTCGGTCGCGCTCATATAGTCTCGCGTCAGCGGCGCCGCCCCGACCTCGTGGGTCAGTTGCGCCTGAAACACCATGAAGCCGGCGTAGCGGAAGCTCATCTCGCTCGCCGCCAGATAGAACTCCCACATCCGGCAGAAACGGTCATCGTAAAGATCGGCGAGAGATGGGCGATTGGCCAGAAATCTTTCGCGCCAGCAGCGCAGGGTTTCGGCGTAGTGTAGGCGCAGCACTTCGAGATCGGTCAGCCAAAGACCGCTGCGCTCGATGGCCGGGACGACTTCCGACAGCGCCGGAATATAGCCGCCCGGAAAAATGCGCCGCCGGATCCAGGCGCTGGTGAGGCCCGGCCCGTGCATGCGGCCGATCGAATGGAGAAGGGCGACGCCGCGCCGATCGAGGAGCCGCCCGACGGCGGCGAAGAAATCGCGATATTGCGGCTTGCCGACATGTTCGAACATGCCGACCGAGACGATGCGATCGAAGACGCCGCTGAGGGCGCGATAGTCCGCCAGTTCGAAATGCACGCGCTTCTCCAGCCCTTCCTGGTCCGCGCGCCGACGGGCGACTTTGAGCTGCTCGCTCGAGAGGGTGACGCCGACGACTTCGACCTTCTCCGTCCGCGCGAGATGCAGCGCAAGTCCCCCGAAACCGCAGCCGATGTCGAGCACCCTTACGCCCGGCCGCAACAGGAGCTTGGCCGCGACATGGCGCCTCTTGGCGAGTTGCGCCTCCTCGAGCGTCATGCCGGGTCTTGCAAAATAGGCGCAGGAATATTGCAAGTCGTTGTCGAGGAAGGCGCGATAGAGCCGTTCGGAAAAATCATAGTGGCGCGCGACGTTGCGCCGGGCGGAGCGCTGGGAATTGCGTTGCAGCAATCCCGCCAGCGCGCTTTGCTCGAGGCGACGGACGAAACCCGGCGAGCGCATGGGACGCAGCGCAAGATTACGGCCAAGAAGAGCGAGGAGGTCGCCGAGACTTCCCCTCTCGATCGTCAGATCGCCGCTCGCATAGGCCTCGCCGAGGTAGAAATGAGGACGCGCGGCAATTTTCGCGGCGGCGATGTAGGTCCTTACCCGAACGACGACATCGAGGTCGGCCGTAGTCAAATCGCCGAAATGGGCAAGCGCGCCGTTTGGCCAGATGACCGAGAGGCGGCCGATCCTGATCAGTCGGTCGAGCTTCGTCTGGAGCATCGAAGCTCCTCAAACCATAAAGGCGCCCAACCCTCGCTGATTGCCGCCTGAAGATTATGCTCAAGAAATTCGAACTCAAAGCGGGCCCGAGGGCCGAGCGAATTCGACCAAACGGATTGACGCCGCCGACGACGACCTGCAACGATCGCTTCGAAAGACGAGGCACGAGACATGAGCCGCGCGGATTTCGCCGAAATTCCGGTCGTCAATGTCGCGGCGCTTCGCGGCGGCCGGTCGGTCGCCATCGACCAAGTCACCGCCGAAATCGTCACGGCCTGCGAGAATGCCGGTTTCTTCTATGTCGTCGATCATGGCGTGCCGGCGGAGACCATCGCTGCGATTTTCGAGGCCGCGCGCTGGTTCTTCGCCTTGCCGCAGGGCGAACGCGACGCGCTGGACGTGTCGACCTCGCCGAATTTTCGCGGCTATGTGCCGATGGGGATCACCGGACCGAATGTGCCGCGCAGGATGCTCGAAGCCTTCCAGATGATGCTCGAACTCGGCCCCGATGATCCTGAGGTCCGCGCCGGCAATGTGATGCGCGGTCCGAACCGCTGGCCGTCGAACGCGCCGGCCTTCCGCGCCGCGATGGAGAACTATTATAGCGCCGTGTCGGACCTTTCCCTCCGGCTTCTCGGCGCCTTCGCTCGCGGCCTCCGCCTCGCCGAGGACTATTTCCAACCTTATTTTCGCAAGCCCCTGACCCAGTTGCGCCTGCTCCACTATCCGCCGCAGCCGCCGGATTCGGACGCCCAAGGCGTCGAAGCGCATACCGACACCGGCGCCTTCACGATCCTCCTTCAGGACGACGTCGGCGGGCTCGAAGTGTGCAATCGCGCCGGCCGTTGGATCGCCGCGACGCCGATCCCCGGCAGCTTCGTCATCAACATCGCCGACATGATGCAGCGCTGGACCAACGGCCGTTTCGTCTCGACGCCGCATAAAGTGACGAACCGAACCGGGAAGGATCGGATCTCCGTACCCTTCTTCGCCAATCCCGACTACGACGCGGTGATCACGCCGCTGCTGCGGGCGCGGGCCGTCGGCGAGAAGCTCTATGAGCCGCTCGCTTGCGGCCCCTACGTCGAAGCGGCCTATCGCGCGGCCTGGCCGCGCGCGGAAACGGCGCATCCTTCCTAGGCGAGTCCCAGCGGAGCGGCAGGCCGTGTCGCGGCGTGCAAAAAAGCGGCGTCGAGCCGATCAATTCTTGACCGGGCGTCCAGCGATATAGGTCTGCGCCACCGCGCGATCATCGCCCATCATCATCAGGACGAACAATTCCTCGGCGAGATCGCCGGCGACGGCCTCCATGCGATGCGCCATCGCCGGGGTCGCGCGCGAGTCGAGAACGATGAGATCGGCTTCGAGACCTTCCTTCACCGCGCCGATACGATCGTCGAGACCGAGAGCGCGGGCGTTGCCGAGCGTCATCTGATAGAAGGCTTGCGCGGCGGACCAGCTCTGACCGTTCATCTGCAAGACCTTATACGCCTCGTTCGCCGTCCCGAGCATCGAATAGCTGGTGCCGCCGCCGACGTCCGTGGCGAGCGAAACGCGAACCGGCGGCGCATTCTCTTGAAGGCGCCGCATGTCGAAGAGGCCGGAGCCGAGGAACAGGTTAGACGTCGGACAGAAAGCAGCGATGGACCGGCTCTCCGCAAGCATCTCGACCTCGCTTTTCTCGAGATGGATGCAATGGCCGAGCACCGTGCGGGGGCCGAGCAATCCGTAGCGCTGGTAGACTTCCGTATAGGTCTTCGTCCAGGGAAACAGCTCCTTGACAAAGGCGATCTCGGCGAGGTTCTCGCAAAGATGCGTCTGCACATAAGCCTCGGGGTGTTCGCCGACGAGCGCGCCTGCGGCTTCGAGTTGCGCGTCGCTTGAAGTCGGGGCGAAACGCGGCGAGATTGCGTAGTCCAGCCGGCCCTTGCCTCGCCAGCGCTGGATCAGCGCCTTCGTCTCGTCGTAGCCGCGCTGCGGCGTGTCGCGCAGAGCCTCGGGCGCGTTGCGGTCCATCATCACTTTCCCGGCGATCATCCGCGCGCCGCGTCGCTCGCTTTCGGCGAAGAAAGCGTCGACCGACTCCGGATGGACCGTGCAATAGACCATCGCCGTTGTCGTGCCCTGCCGAAAGACCTCATCGAGAAAGAAGCGCGCGACAATATCGGCGTGGCTGGGATCGCGCAGTTTCTGCTCTTCGACGAATGTGTATTTCTGCAGCCATTCCAGAAGCTGCGCGCCGTAGGAGGCGATAACGCGCGTCTGCGGATAGTGGATATGCGTATCGATGAAGCCGGGCAGGACCAGCCTATCCGAATGATCGTCGATCGTCGCCTCGGCCGGGGCTTTCAGAGCGACATCGCTGAACGCGCCGACCGCCTTGATCAAGCCGTCTTCAACGAGCACGCCGCCCTTTTCAATAAGGCGAAAAGCGCTCGCGCCGGCGAGGCGCGGCTCGTCGGCGAAACTGAGGACTCGTCCGCGTATGACGCGGGATGCTTGCTTCAAGCCAGAATATCCTTGATCCGAAGCGCTGCGATACGGTCGATCTGTTCGAGGGCGGTTGCGAATTCCGCTTTGGCGTCGTTCCTCAGCCGCTCTTCGAAAGCGGCAAGGATCTCCGCTTTGCCGCGGCCCTTGACCGCCATGATGAAGGGGAAGCCGAAG
>DASZFX010000010.1:0-2063 GCA_035939375.1 Roseiarcus sp. | reverse complement strand
AAGCCGCAGGAGCGCACCAACCCCAACGTGGTGAAGGTGATCGGCTCGTGGCTCGCGCCCGATCGCATGCGCGCGCTCTATTTCACGCGCGCGACCGCCCCCCACGGCGAAGGCCCGCTCTACCATCACATCGGCCTTTACGCCTATCGGCGGGCGGCGCTGGCGCGTTTCGTCGCGCTCGAGCCCTCGCCTTTGGAGAAGCGCGAGCGTCTCGAGCAATTGCGGGCGTTGGAGGCCGGCATGCGCATCGATATCGCCCTCGTCGATACGGCGCCGCTCGGCGTCGATACGCCGGCGGATTTGGAGCGGGCGCGCGCGATGCTCGCGCCGGAGCGGGAGCGGCCATGAGCGTCATTGCCTATCAGGGCGAACCGGGGGCGAATTCGCATATCGCCTGCGCGGAGAACTATCCGCAGATGAAGCCCTTCGCCTGCGCGACGTTCGAGGACGCTTTCGCCGCTATCGCCGACGGCGTCGCCGATCTCGGCATGATCCCGATCGAGAATTCGATCGCCGGCCGCGTCGCCGACATCCATAATCTTCTGCCGGCCTCGGGACTGCATATCATCGGCGAGACCTTCCTGCCGATCCACTTCCAGCTTTTGGCGGTCAAGGGCGCGAAGCTTTCGGATTTGCGCGAGGTGCACAGCCACGTCCATGCGCTCGGCCAGTGCCGCAAGATCATCCGCAAGCACAAGCTCAAGCCGTTCGTCGCCGGCGATACGGCGGGTTCGGCCCGCGAAATCGCCGAATGGGGCGACAAGACCAAGGCCTCGCTCGCTACGAAGCTCGCCGGCGAAATCTACGGACTGGCGACGCTCGGCGTCGATGTCGAAGACGCGGCGCATAATACGACGCGGTTCGTCGTGCTCGCCAAGACGCCGCGCCACGCGCCCGCCGGCAACGGACCGCTGGTCACGACTTTCGTTTTTCGCGTACGCAACGTCCCGGCGGCGCTCTACAAGGCGCTCGGCGGCTTCGCCACCAACAGCGTCAATATGACCAAGCTCGAAAGCTACATGATCAACGGCGAATTCACGGCGACGCAGTTCCTCGCCGACGTCGACGGCCATCCCGACGATCCGTCCTTGCAACGCGCGCTCGAGGAGCTCGCCTTCTTTTCGGAGGAATTGCGGATCCTCGGCGTCTATCCCGCCCACAAGTTCCGCATCGAGACCCAGAAGGCGGCAGGGTAGGGGCGACCGGTTTCAGGCGTCCTGCCGCAGCCTCAGCTCGCCTCCAGGAAGCGCTCCGCCTCGGTCAGATCGACCGAGACGATCTGGCTGACGCCGCGCTCGGCCATGGTGACGCCAAAGAGGCGGTCCATCCGCGCCATCGTGATCGGATTATGGGTGATCGTGACGAAGCGCGTGTCAGCTCGCTTGCGCATTTCATCGAGCAGGTCGCAGAAACGCTCGACATTGGAATCGTCGAGCGGCGCGTCCACTTCGTCGAGCACGCAGATGGGCGAGGGATTGGTCAGGAACACGGCGAAGATCAGCGCCAAGGCCGTCAAGGCCTGTTCGCCGCCCGACAGCAGCGTCAAGGTTTGCGGCCGTTTGCCGGGCGGGCGGGCGATCAGCTCCAGGCCCGCCTCCAGCGGATCTTCCGATTCGATGAGCTGTAGATGGGCCGAGCCGCCTTCGAACAGCGTCGCGAACAACTCGCCGAAATGCTTGTTGACGACATCAAAGGCGGCAAGCAGGCGCTCGCGCCCTTCCTTGTTGAGATTGCCGATGGCGATGCGCAGGCGCTTGATCGCCTCGATCAGATCGTCGCGCTCGGCGACGAGCCGGTTGCGGGTCGCCTCGACCTCGATCAATTCTTCGTCGGCGCGAAGATTCACCGCGCCCAGCCGCTCGCGCTCCTGTTTGAGATGATCGAGCCGCCGCTCGACCTGCGCAAGCTCCGGGGGGGATTCCTCGCTCTTGACGCCGGCGATGGCGGCAAGCGCAGGCGGCTCGACCTCGAGTTCGACCCTGATCGTGTGGAGCAGGCTCTCGCGGCGCTGGCGCGCGCCCTGGACGCGCTCCTCCGAGGCGGCGCGCGCTTCGCGCGCGTCG
>DASZFX010000009.1:0-2551 GCA_035939375.1 Roseiarcus sp. | reverse complement strand
TTGTTTCCAGAGAGCCTCTGCGATTCAAATTGCAAATCCGATGCTCCAGCCGCTCCTCCTATCGGATTTCGTATACGGTCACTGCCTCGCTGACGCCGCGAAGCGAGGATGATTGGCGCTGGGTCGCCACGGCGCCGGCCTCCGCCAAAAGGCGCGCCACATTGGCGCCATCGACGATCCGCTGCGTCGCCAGAATGGCGCTCGGATCGGCAAGTCCTTGCACCCGCGAGGCCACATTCACTGTTTGCCCGAAATAGTCCTGCCGCTCGTCGAGCATCACCGCAAGGCACGGACCCTCGTGCAGGCCGATGTTCAGCGCGAGATCCTCGCTGCCGCGACCTTCGTTGATCTCACGCATGGCGTCGCGCATGCGCATCGCCGCGCGCAGGGCGCGATCGGGCGTTGGAAAGGTCGCCATGACGGCGTCGCCGATCGTCTTGACGACCGCGCCGCCCTCCGCCGCGACAGTCGTGATCAGAGCGCCGAAATGATCGCGCACCAGATCGAAAGCGGCGAGATCGCCGACGCGATCGTAAAGCGCGGTCGAACCCTTAAGGTCGGTGAACAGGATCGTCAGATTGGTGATCTTGAAGCGTTGATCCTTATCGAGCGTGCCCGTCCGATAGAGATCCCTGAAAGTCTGGTTGCTCAGGAGACGCGTGGCGGTGAGGAACGGCCGACGCCTGCCCAAAATGCGGTGCATCCCGTCGCCCGCGATCCACAGGCCGGGAATCGTCCGCTTGGCGGATTTGTTCTCGAAGTTGATCCGCGCCGGTCCAGGCTGCAACGACAATTTGCCGGCGTGAGCATGGACGTCGCTGAAAACGAGCGACAGGTTGCGGCGCTCATGCGTGGGCTCGCCGGCGACTTCAAGAAACAGCGTCGTATGCGTGACCGGATCGAAGACGATGATAAAGGATTCGGGCAGCGTCAGCGACATCGCCGCTCTCTCGCCTTGCCCAAGCTCCATGACGTCGAGCGTGATCTCCTCGACCGCCGCGCCGATGTCTTCGGGCAGGTCGACGCCGGAGCCCCAGAAAATCTGACGCATATATTCGGTCAGCGGCAGCGTTTCGGGATCATGGGCGGCGATACGGCGAATTCGCGGATTGACGGTGAAAGTGACTTCCACCAGTTCATCGAGCGTCGGCTCGTAAGAGCCGGCGCAGAGCGCGCAAAAATAGTCGTGACGATCGATCGTCTTCAGCCCGCCGCCAGCTTCGAGGACGCCGCCGCAGCCGGGGCACAGCACGTTCCAGGAGAGATCGAAAAGGCCGAGGCGCGCCGCGTGGATGAGCGTGGTGATCACTGCGTCTTCGCCATGGCCATGTTGGGTCGCATAGGTCAGCGGGTTGAGGCGGTTGAGCGCCCGGTCTTCGCCGGTCTCGACGAGGGTTTTCAGGGAGGCGGCGACGGCCGGATCGGCCGATTGCCCCAACAAGGTCCATAGAGTGTCGACGTCAGCCATAACCATCCTTCCCGGCAGCTCGTGGCCGCTCTTAAGGCGCGTCACCTTTCCTCAATATGGGTATGGCTTCCGCCTGAAGGAATAGGGGCGCGAGCGGCGGCCATGGTTCGCGGACGTCGCCTGAGGAGACGCGCGGCGCGGCGCGGCATTTCGGCGTGCCGCCTTTAACCGGGTCCGCGTCCGATGAGCGCCGAGACCGCGGCTTCCGCGTCCGCGCTGTCCCATAACGCGGGCCCCGCCATCACGCCGATCTCGCAGCCGTCCTTGTCGATCAGCAGCGACGTCGGCAGACCGAGCGCCTTGCCGGCGACTTTCAACGCCTCGAAAGAATCGTCGCTCGGATCGGCGTAGAGGTTTAGGTTTTTGACCCCCGCGGCGGCGAAAAAGGCTTTCGGCCGATCCAGGCGGACGGTGTCGATATTGACCGCGATCACTTGAAAATCCGGCCCCCCGAATTTGGCTTGCAGCCGGTCGAGCGCCGGCATTTCCGCCCGGCAGGGGACGCACCAGGTCGCCCATAAGTTCAGCAACACGTTACGGCCGCGAAAATCGGCAAGGGTCAGCTTCTTACCGTCCGGTGCGTCGAAAGAGATGTTGACCGCTGGCGTCGGCTTTTTGTCGACGGCCAAAGCGGCGATCTCGCCGCGGGCGAGCGGAGCGAGACGCTCAGCGACGGTTCCGGCGTTCGGGCAGAGCCCGGCCTCGTCCTTGCCCGTAACGCCCTTCCCGTATAGGACGGCGAACCCGGCCGCCGCCGCGGCGGCGATTGCAGCGATCGCGATCAACGGCGCTCGACGCCGAACCCGGGCCTTTTCAGCGGTCATCTAAAGTCTTCCCGAGGCGTCGATGAACAACAAGATGTGGGGCGGGCGCTTTGCCGGCGGACCCTCCAAGATCATGGAGGAGATCAACGCCTCGATCGACTTCGACCGTAAACTCGCCGCCCAGGACATTGCCGGCTCCAAAGCTCACGTTGCGATGCTGGCCGAAACAGGCATCGTCGCCAAGGCCGACGCGGCCGCAATCATAAAGGGTCTAGACGAGGTCGGCGCCGAAATCGAGACCGGCGCCTTTACCTTTTCG
>DASZFX010000008.1:0-3622 GCA_035939375.1 Roseiarcus sp. | reverse complement strand
GACGGCGCCCGGTTGGATCAAATTAAATTCGCGTTTCCCCAGGAAGCCCTGATTCTCGCTGGTGACGCCCGCGAAAATCGCAATCACCCGGCTCGTCGTCAAAATCTCCTCAAGGCTCGCCGGCGCGACGCCGAAACCCTGGACGAAATGATCGGAGAGCCAAGGGTCATGGACCTTCACCTCGCAGCCGAAAGGCGCGAGAAGCGGCGCGAAGGCGCGGCCGAGATCGCCGAAGCCGATCAGCCCGACGGGCGAACCATAGAGCGAGAAGCAGCCTGTCGCGCCGTCAAGCAGCCATTTCTCGTTCCCAGCGCGCATGGCGCGGTCGGCGGCGCTGACGCCGCGACAAAGGTCGATCGCCATGCCGAGCGCCATCTCGGCGACGGGCCTGGCGAAGGCCGAACTCGGCGCGAGCACGTGAATGCCGCGCTGAAAGCAGGCCTCGTAATCGACATTCTGGAGAAAGTTGGTCTCGACATTGATGATCGCCCTTAAGCTTTTTGCGCGATCGAGCCGCGCCTTCGGCATGTCGGTCTGGCCGATCAATAACGCGGCTTCAGGCAGGCGGGGCTCCAGTCGCTCCGCCGGCATGCGGCCTGGGCCGTCATGGACGAAAAGTTCGCCCAAAGCTTCGAAACGCGAGCGGGTCGCGGGATCGAAAATCTCGTCGAGCGCCCGCGGCTGCGGATCCACAATGATCAGGGGTTTGCTCAAGGAGCGCTCCTGCCTCGATGTGCAAGGGAGCGCTGGCGCGCCACCCTGCGAAGAACTGCTAAATCGTTTTACAACAGCGCCGCCACGCCATTCAAGCAGCCGATCGCCCGGCGCAGCTTGCCCGTGCGCGGCGCCCCTGCTACCAACCCGGCCAAATCCCTTAAAAACTCAAAGCGAGACGCCGCAATGGCCCGTCAGTTCGTCTATCACATGCAGGGCCTCGCCAAGACCTATCCGGGCGGCAAAAAGGTCCTCGAGAATATCAATCTCTCCTTTTACCCGGACGCTAAGATCGGCGTGCTCGGCGTCAACGGCTCGGGAAAATCGACGCTGCTCAGGGTCATGGCGGGCATCGACACGGAATTCGTCGGCGAGGGCCATATCGCCGAGGGCGCCCGCGTCGGCTATCTGGCGCAGGAGCCGCAGCTCGAGCCGACGCTCGACGTGCGCGGCAATGTGATGCTCGGCGTCGCATCGAAGAAAGCGGTGCTCGATCGCTATAACGAACTGGCGATGAACTATTCCGACGAGACCGCCGACGAGATGACGCGTCTCCAGGACGAGATCGAGGCGAAGGGCCTCTGGGACCTCGACAGTCAAGTCGAGCAGGCGATGGATGCGCTCGGCTGCCCGCCGGACGAGGCCGATGTCGCGAAACTCTCCGGCGGCGAGCGCCGACGCGTCGCGCTGTGTCGGCTGTTGCTCGACCAGCCGGAGCTCCTGCTGCTCGACGAACCGACCAACCATCTCGACGCCGAGACGGTGAATTGGCTGGAAGGGCATTTGCGCCAATATCCCGGCGCCATCCTCATCGTCACCCACGACCGCTATTTCCTCGACAATGTCACGGGCTGGATCCTGGAGCTCGATCGCGGCCGCGGCATTCCCTATGAAGGCAACTATTCCTCCTGGCTGAAACAAAAGCAGAAGCGGCTGGAGCAGGAAGGCCGCGAGGAAGAGGCGAGGAAACGAGCCCTTGAAGCCGAGAGCGAATGGATCGCCTCTTCACCCAAGGCTCGCCAGGCGAAATCCAAAGCACGCATCCAAGCCTATGAGGAGCTGGTCAAGAAGCAGAGCGATAAGGCGCCGACAACGGCCCAAATCGTCATTCCGGTCGCCGAGCGGCTCGGCGCCAATGTCATTGATTTCGAGGCCTTGTCGAAGGGGTTCGGCGACCGGCTTCTGATCGAGAACCTGTCGTTCAAACTGCCGCCGGGCGGCATTGTCGGCGTCATCGGCCCGAACGGCGCCGGCAAGACAACCTTGTTCCGCATGATCACCGGCGCGGACAAACCCGATTCCGGCGAGATCAAAATCGGCGAATCCGTGCAGCTCGGCTATGTCGATCAGTCCCGCGACGCGCTAAACGCCAAGGCGACGGTGTGGGAGGAAATCTCAGGCGGCGCCGAGATTCTCTATCTCGGCAAGCGCGAGATCAATTCGCGCGCCTATTGCTCGGCTTTCAATTTTCGCGGGGCCGATCAGCAGAAGAAGGTGGGCATGCTGTCGGGCGGCGAGCGCAACCGCGTGCATCTCGCCAAGATGCTGAAGAGCGGCGCCAATCTCCTCTTGCTCGACGAGCCGACGAACGATCTCGACGTCGACACGCTCCGTGCGCTCGAAGAAGCATTGACCGATTTCGCCGGCTGCGCCGTCATCATCAGCCACGACCGCTTCTTCCTCGACCGCATCGCCACCCATATGCTCGCCTTCGAGGGCGACAGCCATGTCGAATGGTTCGAGGGCAATTTCGCCGATTACGAGGAGGACAAGAAGCGACGGCTCGGCATCGACAGCGTCATTCCGCATCGGTTGAAGTATAAGAAGTTCAGCCGATAAAGCGCGTCGGTGTTCGCTGTCGCGTGCGAGGGGCAAGGCGGCAAGCGATGCGGCGGCCGAGCGTCGGTGCAGAAGTACGCCCGCGACCAAGCTGCAGGTCTGTAGCTGATAAGGGAGTGGAAATCATGCTGATCCAATGGCTAGGTCATTCGGCGTTCAAAGTCGTGATCGGCGAAGCTCGGGTCCTGTTCGATCCTTTTCTGACCGGCAACCCGACCTTCAAGGGCGATGTCGGCGAGACGATCAAGGGGACGACGCACGTCCTTTTGACTCATGGCCACAACGATCATTTCGGCGATACGATCGCCATCCTCAAGCAGACCGGAGCGACGCTTATCTCGACGCCGGAACTTTGCGGCTATGTCGCCTCCGTCGCGAGCGAGGCGAAGACGCAACCGATGAATATCGGCGGCTCCGCGCAATCCGGCGCAATCTCCATATCGATGGTGCGCGCCTACCACTCCTCCTCCTACGCCGCGCCTGACGGAAAGGTGATTTACGGCGGCATGCCGGCGGGGCTTATTGTCAAGGCGAGCGGGCGATCCGTCTACCACATGGGCGACACGGCGGCCTATTCGGACATGGCGCTGGTGAACGAATTGCATCGTCCAGAAATCGGCATTGTTCCGATCGGCGACAATTATACGATGGGGCCGGACGAGGCCGCGCTCGCGGTCAACCGCTGGTTCGATTTCAAGACGGTCATTCCGTGCCACTACGGCACCTTCCCGGTCCTGGTCCAAACGCCCGAGGCCTTCAAAGCCAAGGTCAGCAAGGGAGCCGTATGGGCGCCCACGCCGATGGGATCGCGTGAGTTCTAGAGCACCGGACCCCCAAATGAACTCACCTAGCGGGCGGCGGGAGGCGCAAGCCGCCATTATTTGGAACAGGGGCTCCCTTGCGCCGGCCGAAAGGTCTGTCAAGGACGTTAGCCGCCTTCGGCGGCGCGCAAAGCGCGCCCTTGACAGACCTTTCGGTCGGCGCGTTCCGGTCACTGTTCCAAATAATGGCGGCCCGTGGCGTTGGCGTTTGTTTCCAGAGAGCCTCTGCGATTCAAATTGCGAATCCG
>DASZFX010000007.1:0-8030 GCA_035939375.1 Roseiarcus sp. | reverse complement strand
TTTCGGGAAAACCTCTTCAACCCGGCGATCGCCTCCCACAATGGCCGCATCGTCAAGCTGATCGGCGATGGCACATTGGTGGAGTTCGCCAGCGTCGTCGACGCCGTCGAATGCGCCGTCGCGGTGCAAAACACCGTCTCGACCCGGATGATCCCATCCGGGGAGCCGGCCATCCAGTTGCGCATCGGCGTCAACCTCGGCGACGTCATCATTGACGGCGACGACATCTATGGCGACGGCGTCAATGTCGCGGCGCGGCTCGAGCCGCTCGCCGATCCCGGCGGCGTCTGCATCTCCTCGATCGTCCATGAAGGCGTCGGCAACCGGATCGACAGCGCGTTCAGAAGCTTCGGCCAAGTCAACGTCAAGAACATCGATCGGCCGATTTCGATCTGGAAATGGCGTCCGGGGGAAGCGCCGGCCACTGCGCCCGCGGCAACCCCGAAACGCGAAGCGGCGCGCGCCGCGCCGTCCATCGCCGTCCTGCCCTTCGACAACATGTCCGGCGATCCGTCTCGGGAGTATTTTTCCGATGGCGTCGCCGAAGACATCATTACGGATCTTGCCAAGGTCGCGGGCCTGATCGTGATCGCCCGCAACTCGAGCTTCGCCTACAAGGGCAAGAAGTTCGACATCCGCGACATCGCGCGCGAACTCAACGTCGGCTTCGTTCTCGAAGGCAGCATCCGGCATGCGGCGAACCGCGTTCGCGTCACCGCCCAGCTCATCGACGCGAGCAATGGCGCCCATCTCTGGGCCGAGCGCTACGATCGCGACCTAACCGACATCTTCGCCGTCCAGGACGACGTCACCCAGCAGATCGTCGCGGCATTGAAAGTGACGCTGAGCCCGGCCGAGAAGGCGCGCCTCTCCGACAGCGGGGCCACCAATATCGACGCCCACGATTGTTTCATGCGCGGACGCGAGCTCCTGGTCAACGCGACTCAAACCCTCGAGACCTTCGAGCAGGCCGTCGCACAGATGAAGCGCGCGATCGAACTCGATCCGAACTACGCGAAGGCTTTCGCCGGCCTCGCCTGGGCCTATGTCCTCGACTACACCAATCAATGGAGCGAAGACGCGGATCGTTCGCTCGCACTCGCCAGACGCTGCGCGGATCAGGCGGTCGAGAAAGACCCGCGCGAACCTCTGGCCCATTTCTCCAGCGCGATGGTCGCTGGACGAGAGCGCGACACCGAGCGAGCCGTCGCGGAGGCCAACGCTACACTGGCCCTCAGTCCCCATTTCTCGCCCGCGCGCGGCTTGTTGGGAAGCGTCGAACTCTATGCGGGTCGGCCGCTCGCGGCGATCACCCATATGGAGCAGTCGATGCGGCTCGACCCGGTGGTCAGCCAGCAAGGGCTCCATTTCCTAGGTTTGGCCTATCTGATGGCGGGGAAATACGAAACGGCGGCGGCCATTTTCAAGCAAAGGCTCGTGCTTGCGCCCAATTCCGACACGAGCCGGTCCTTCCTTGCCTCCGCGCTCGGTCATATCGGGGAGATCGAGGAAGCCCGGCGCGTGTGGGATGAACTCAAGGCGATCAACCCTAAATACTCCTTCGCAAGACATGTCAGCCGTCTCCCGTTCCAACGCGAGGAAGACATCAAGATAATCGCCCAAGGCCTGACGAAGGCGGGATTGGCCACCGATTGAGCCCTTCGCGGTCGAATGCGCCGCGTAAGGCCTATCCGCCAAACGCGATAGCGCATCGGATCTGGTGGGCGCGCCGGCAGGCGTTCAAGCCGTTCGCGCCTCGGGTTTACCTTGCACATCTGGCATACAGCGCGAGGGGTTGACCCCTGCCGGCCAAACGCGCATTCGTGGAGGCCGAAATCCGCCGATCCGCCCTCTTCTATCGACAGAGCCGCAATGTCTACTTGGTCGCAGACTTACACCTTTCTCGACGGCGAATGGTTCGAAGGCAACAAACCGATCATCGGTCCGCGCACCCACGCCTTCTGGCTGGGCTCCAGCGTCTTTGACGGCGCCAGGGCTTTCGAAGGCGTAACGCCCGATCTCGATCAACATTGCGCGCGGCTCAATCGCTCGGCCAAAGCCATGTGGCTGAAGCCAGTCATGAGCGATGAGGCGATCCACGAACTCGCGCTCGAGGGCGTCAAGAAATTTGCCAATGGCGCCGCCCTCTATATCCGGCCGATGTATTGGGCGGAGAAAAACGGCCCGACCTCGGTGCCGCCCGACCCGGAATCGACCCGCTTCTGCCTGTCGATCTACGAAGCGCCTCTGCCGCAGCCGACCGGCATCGCCATCACCCGCTCGCCCTTTCGTAAGCCGACCGCCGAGACCATGCCGATCAACGCCAAGGCCGGTTGCCTCTATCCGAACAATGCGCGCGCGCTGATGGAGGCGAATGCGCGCGGCTTCGACAATTGCCTGCTCGCCGACATGCTCGGCAACGTCGCCGAACTCGCTACCGCCAATATTTTCATGGCCAAGGACGGGGTCGTTCATACGCCTGCGGCGAACGGAACTTTCCTCAATGGCGTGACCCGCCAGCGCGTGTTGACATTGTTGCGCGAGACCGGACAGGAGGCGCGCGAGACGACGCTGAGCTTCGAGGATTTCGACGGCGCCGACGAGATTTTCTACGTCGGCAATTTCGGCAAGGTCGCGCCGGTCCGGCGCATCGACGGACGCGACTTGCAGCCCGGCCCTCACTATCGCAAGGCGCGCGAGCTTTACTGGGAATACGCGCATTCGGGATGACGTTCGTTCCGCGCCGCGATTGAGTGACCGATTGATCAATGCGCCGGCGGGCGGGAGCTTCTTTTCGTCGCGACGCGCCATCATCAGGCGCCGGCCGTACTTATAGGCCGGCCCGAGTTGCGTCGGCGGATCTTCTTTGACGATCGCGACTCATTAGCGGCCTTCGTGATTGTTGACGTCTTTCATGACTCTTTCGATCGGCGCCGAAGACGCCCGAAAGAGGCCGCTGTAGGGATCGCTCAAGTCGACAATCAGGTACACTGCGGTGGCGACCGCGGCTGCGCCGACGCCCAACGCCGCAAGGGCCATGGGATTGCTGCGGGACATCAGCCCGAACCCGCAGAACAGAAAGACCACCCAGCCGATGACGATTGCCAGGAGCGGATATGAAACGGGGTTCGTGAGCGCCAGCGCCATCTGCAAGCGCGTTTGGGCGACGGATGCGTGGGCTTGATTGGCGGCCGCGAGCGCCTGCCTTTGCGACTCCGTCGATGGACGAAGCGAGTCGAGGAAGTCCTGACCGGTCCGCAAATTGTCGATCGTCGCCTGCAAGTTGCGAGACACGAAGTCGCTGTCGTCGTCGTGGGGGCCCCACATTTGATCGACGGTGCGCTCCAAGCTGGCGCGCAATCTCGCCCGTCCGGGCTCTGCGCCAGCGCCATAGTCAGCGAACGCCAAGTCTTCCTGAAGGACGCGCGCCGCCAAGTTTTGGACAGCCAAGTTCTGACTCGAATAGACGCCATAGGCGGTCCAGATGAGCAGCCCGGTCACAAGCGCCGAAAGCAAAGTGAGAAGGCCGACGACCGCGCCGATCATGTCGCGGGGGCCGCCGGTCGTGAATCTTTCGGGCAGACTTCGCTGCAGGATAAGGCCGATGACGCCGCCCGCGAAGGTGAGGCCCGCGGCGCAAAGCGCAATGGTGACCGAATTCATAGTCTCTCCCCGACAAATTCCAAAGGACCGCCGACGACGACCGGCCGCACCGTGCGGCGCTCGTCGCAAAGACACTCGTTGTTGGACGCTACGCCGTCTTTCCCTCCCACGCGCACAGATCCGCGATCATGCAGCGTCCGCAGGCCGGCGCGCGCGCCTTGCATGTATAGCGGCCGTGCAGGATGAGCCAATGATGCGCATGGCGCAGGAAGGGCTTGGGGATGACCCGCTCAAGTCCTTTCTCGACCTCGAGGGGCGTTCGGCCCTTGGCGATCGGAATGCGGTTCGAGACGCGAAACACGTGCGTGTCCACCGCGATCGTCTCTTCGCCGAACGCGATATTGAGCACGACATTGGCTGTCTTGCGGCCGACGCCCGGCAAGGCTTCGAGCGCCGCGCGGTCGGCAGGAACATCGCCGCCGTGGTCGCGCAACAAGGCTTGCGACAGCGCGATGACATTCTTCGCCTTGTTGCGATAAAGGCCGATCGTCTTGATCTTCTCGATCAGATCCTTCTCGCCGAGTTCGATCATTTTCTGCGGCGTGTCGGCGACGGCGAAGAGCCCCCGCGTCGCCTTGTTGACGCCGGCGTCGGTGGCCTGCGCCGAAAGGACGACCGCAACGAGAAGGGTGAAACGGCTCCGATATTCGAGTTCGCCTTTCGGCTCGGGCAAAGCGGCCGCAAAACGCTCGAAAATGGCCTGAATCCGCCGCGCTTCTTTCAGCCGCGTCTCCGCGAATTTTTTTGCCGGCCGTCGCGACGCCGCCTTTCTTGCCGGTTTTGCTGTGGCCATCTTCAGCCTTATATTCGGGGCGGGGTCGACCGCCAAGACGAGCCCATGGAGAGGTTGATGAGCGAGGGCGAAGGGTTTGACGCGCCGCTGTTCGACCAGCGATTGCAGCCGCATCGCTCGCTCGGACCGCGCGGCTTTCGCTTTCTCATGCTCGGCTGTTGTGCGGTCAGCACGCTTTACAGCCTGCCTTTCTACCTGATGGGCGCATGGCCGGTGGTCGGCTTCCTGGGACTCGACGTGCTGCTGCTCTACATCGCTTTCCGCGCCAACTTCCGTGCGGCGCGGGCCTATGAATTGCTGCGCCTGACCTCGCTCGAATTGCTGTTCGCGCGCATCTCCTCGCGCGGCGAACGCAAGGAATGGCGCTTCAATCCGGTCTGGGTCCGTTTCGAACGCGTCGAGCACGAAGAATTCGGCACGCAAAGACTCGCGCTCGTCTCCCGCGGCAGGAGCGTCGAGGTCGGCCGTTTCCTCGGCCCGGACCAGAAGGCGGCGCTGGCGAAATCCTTCTCCGCCGCCCTCGCCAAGGCGCGGCGCGGCCCGACATACCGCTGACGGGGGTCAGAATGTCGTCTGACGGCGAACCGCCTCCAACGCGGCCGCGCGCTGCTGCGGCGTCAATTCCGTCTCCAGCGCGTCAAGCTGCGCGTCTTTGACCCCTCTGGCCGCGGCCAGCCTGTTCCAGGCGACCGCTTGCGCGAGGTCCCTCTTGACCCCGCGCCCGGTGGCATAAAGATGAGCGAGGCGGTTCTGTGCGACCGGATTGTTCTGGGCGGCGGCCTTGCCGAAGAGCCTGGCGGCGGCGGCCTCGTCGCGATCGACCCCCTCGCCGTTGAACAGCATGATCGCATATTCAATCTCGCCCGCGACGACCCCGGCGTCGGCGGCGCGTTTGAGCCAGCTTGCGCCCGCGGCCGTGTCGAGCGGAACGCCGCGGCCGCTGCGCAACAGCACGCCATAGGAATACGCGGCGTCGCCGTCGCCGAGTTCGGCGGCGCGTTTGAAGAGATCGGCGGCCCTGGCGAAATCGGGTTTCTGCTTGTCCTCGCCCTCGAGCGCCATGACGCCGAGGTTGTAGAGCGCGCCGGGATGTCCTTGCGCGGCGGCTTCAGCGAACAGCGCGGCGGCGGCGGCGCGATCCTTGGTTGCGCCGCCGGCGCCAGTCAGCAAGATCAGGCCGAGCGCAAAGCGAGCCTGCCGGTCGCCGAGCTCGGCGGCGAGCCGGTACCAATCTTGCGCTTCAACGGGGTCGGGCTTGACGCCGGCGCCGGTGCGATAGAGTTCGCCGATCAGCGTCATCGCCGCCGCGTCCTTCGGGTCGGCTTTGAGCGCCTTCATCGCCTCTTTCAACGCGGTGATGTAGTAGCCGCGCTGGTAGGCGGCGAAGGCGAGATCCTGTGTTGAACCGGAGGGCGGCCGCGCGGAGGGTCCGCCGGCCTGGGGCGGCAAGACGACGCCGCTCTTCGTCTGGGCGAGCGCCGGGGCCGAAGCGATCGCGACGATCGCCGCCAGCGCGAAGATCGAGCCTTTGGCCATGCTTAGCCGTTCGTCTGCGGCGCAAGAAGCGCCGCCTGCGCCTGGGCCAGCGCCTCCGCCGGCCGATCGGCGCGCCAGACGGCGTCGCCCAGCGCGATGAAATCGGCGCCGGCCGCCGCCAGCGCGGCGATGTCGCCGAGCCGGGCCGCGAAGCCGACGCAGGGCGGCTCGAAAATTTCCGCCCACCAGGCGACGCGCGCCAGCGTCTCGTCGCCGGGCGGCGTAAACCCGTCGGCGCGAGGCTCCCCGAACATTACATAGTCAACGCCCGCTTCGCCGGCGCTCATCGCGTCATCGCGCGTGCGCAACAGACCAGCGCCGACTATGCGCTCCGGTTTGAGGCCTTTGATCGCCTGGGCGAGCGCCTCGCCCACGCCGTGAATATGCGCGCCGTCGGCCCCGGCGCTTATGGCGAGACGGTAATCATTGTCGGCGAGCAGCGCCGCCTTGGAGCGGGCCACGACTTCGGCGAGGCGGGCGACAATCTTTTTGGCGGCGCCATCTGTTCCCGACGCAAGCCGCGCAAGCACGCAAGCAACGTCGCCGGCGGAAAGCACTTCGCCAAGCAGCGCGGGGAAATGCGACAAGTCCGCCTCGTCGAGCGGCGGGGTCAAGAGGTAGAGACGGCTATTGTCGGCCTGGTTCATGTCGCCCCAATCGGCGTCTTTGGCTAGGCGACGAATGGGGCCAAAACGTGAGACGCGCAAGGGCCAAGCGAACGCGGAACAACCCGAATTGCGATGGCGCGGGCCCTCGGCGCTGCCGAAGTCTTGCAATCCTTCCCGGCCGGAACGCCAATCCTCGCCGTCGATCTCTTGATGACAGAAATTTCCGAACCGATCAGGCTGTCAAGGACGCGTATACGGCGCGCCGCCGTGGGCGGTCGCGAAGCGATCCTTGACAGCCGGATCGGTTCGGAAAAAGGGTTTTCAAGAGATCGACGGCGAGGATTGGCGCTTAGGTACAGCCCTCTGAGCGGCAGGTCGACGCTGCACGACCTCGCATGTCTCCTTCGGGGCGAACGGCGTCGCCGGCCTCTGCCGGCGCTGTGTTATCGACCCGAGTCACTTCTCAAACAGCGGTCTGAAACGCCGCCCTCAACCGGGCCACCTGGTTCTCGATCGGACTCGGCGGGAGCCTCGCGTCGTCGTCGCCGGCGAACAGGCAACGGTCGAGATGGATCACCCGCATCTGCAAGCGCAGGGACCTGAAGCTGAGGTCGCGCAGGCGGTGCGGCAATTCCTCGAAGATTTCCGGCGCGCAGGCGATGTCCTGCCGCGCGAGGCGGACGCGATGCTTGTCGGTTGCCGCCTGGGCAAGCGTCATTTCGCCCTCGTTGATCGCCCGTTGCAGCAGCAGCCACGAGGCGATCTGCATCAGCCTTGTGGTCAGGCGCATGCTTTCCGTAGCGTAAGCAAGCGCGGCGGGGCGACGTAGCTGTCGGGATTCTTCGCGGCCCGGGCCATCGAGATAGGCGGCCGCCTCTTCGACCAGGCCCATGCCTTCCTTGAACATCGTCTTGAATGCGTTGGAGCGGGCAAGCTTTTGAATGAAGGAGACCGTGCCTGGCCGGACGACGGCGAATGACGGGGAATCGAAAAAACGGGCCATGATCGAACTCTCTCTTCCCTCGCTTGGTCGCCGGAGCCAAGCGTTCGCCTGCGCCGGTCTTGTCAGGAAGGAACGCAAAGTTAGCGCCGTTACGCGGACGGCGCTCATTTACATTTTGCTAAGGTTAACAAGGCCTGTCGGAGAATCAACGAATCAAAAAGAAAGCCGCCCAAGGGCGGCTTGAAAGTTGAAAACGGGAGGCGTCGAACAGAGTGGACAGGAGCCACTCGAAGATCCTGAAAACAGGAACCATCTCCTTCATAAAGCGTAATTGTTAATATTGTCTTAACGGACAACAAAGCGTTTACCCGAGGGCGCGCGCGACGCCCCGTTCCAGGACGCGGCCGGTTGAGCGCCGTCCCAAAGCGCGACGGATTTTAAGGCATGTTCGAGAGGCGCGCCGGCCGCCGCGGGCTCAGCGCCGGAA
>DASZFX010000006.1:0-4067 GCA_035939375.1 Roseiarcus sp. | reverse complement strand
TTCACCGAGGCGTTGTCCTTGGTGATGATTTCCTGGCTCGGAACGTCGATGACCTGCTCCATCACGTTCAATTTACGCCCGACGCGATCAAAATAGGGAATGATGACGGCGAGGCCGGGCGTCAACGTCTTGTTGTATCGCCCGAAGCGCTCGACCGTGTAATTATAGCCCTGCGGCACCTGCCGGATGCCCATCATGATCGTGACGATGACGAACAACGCGATGAGGATCGCGAAGACGCTGAACCCTGCGAGCATGGGCATTGGCCCCTCCCAGCCGAACGACCCCGCGGCAAACGGGCCTTCCCGAGTTACGGGATGACGTTGATTTAGCGCCTGACCCTGCCGAGCGCCATCCGCCGGCGCCGACGATCCCCTGATTCTCAGCCGCCGCGCACTTCTTACGCTCGATCCGCCGCCTCAAGAAAGGACCAACCCATGGACTATCGACGTTTGGGCGCATCGGGCTTGAAAGTCCCGGCGCTGACCTTTGGCGCCGGGACATTCGGCGGCAAGGGCGAATTCTTCTCCGCCTGGGGCTCGACCGACGCGGCCGGCGCCCGTCGCATCGTGGACATTTGCCTTGACGCCGGCGTGACCATGTTCGACAGCGCCGACGTTTATTCCGCCGGCGAATCCGAAAGAGTGCTGGGCGAAGCGATCAAGGGCCGGCGCGACAAGGTTCTGATCTCGACCAAGGCGACCTTTCGCGCAGGCGAGGGTCCCAATGACGTCGGCTCCTCGCGCTTCCACCTGATCAACGCCTGCGAAAGCTCGCTGAAGCGGCTCGGAACCGACCATATCGACCTCTTTCAATTGCACGGCTTCGACGCTCAGACGCCGGTCGAAGAGGTTTTGAGCGCGCTCGACGACCTCATCCGCGCCGGCAAGATCCGCTACATCGGCGTCTCGAATTTCTCCGGCTGGCACTTGATGAAGTCGCTCGCCGCGTCCGACCGCTACGGCTATGCGCGCTATGTCGCCAATCAGACCTACTATTCGCTGATCGGACGTCACTATGAATGGGAGCTGATGCCGCTCGGCCTCGACCAAGGCGTCGGCGCGGTCGTCTGGAGCCCGCTCGGCTGGGGACGCTTGACCGGCAAGATCAGGCGCGGCGCGAGACTGCCGGAGGTCAGCCGGCTGCACAAGACCGCGGCTCAAGGCCCGCAAGTCTCGGACGAACATCTCTACACAGTCGTCGACGCGCTCGACGCCGTCGCCGCCGAGACCGGCAAATCCGTACCTCAGATCGCGCTCAACTGGCTGCTGCAACGCCCGACCGTATCGACGGTGATCATCGGCGCGCGCGATGAAAAGCAATTGCGCGAGAATCTCGGCGCGATCGGTTGGTCCTTGACGCCTGAGCAGATGAGGCGGCTCGACAGAGCGAGCGAAGAGCCGCTCGCCTATCCCTATTGGCACCAGCGCGGCTTTGTCGAGCGCAACCCGCCGCCGGGCTGAGGGGCGGTAAAAGGTACGTTCTTTTCTTAACGGCGCCGAAACGGGCTTCAATCAGCGTAACAGCCTCACCCAGGCAGATTGAACACCCGCGTCGGCACAAAATACCCCGTCTCGATCTCGCCGAAGGCGACGGGCGCGCCAAAGCAGGCGGCATAGGCCGGGCCTTCGGCGGGCGCGTCGCGCCCGCGCAGCAACAGCTTTTGGCCGCGCCGCAGGATCGCCGCGCCGTCGCGATCGACCGCGAGCGCGCGCCATTCGGCCAGGCCCGCCGTCACCGCCAAGAGAGCGGCGCCCAATCGCTCCGGCGATTGCTTGAGATCGTCAAGCGCGACGGCCGCCGAATCGTGAAACGGCCCGACGCGGGTGCGTCGCAGGGCGATCACATGGCCGCCGCAACCAAGCCCGCGGCCAAGATCACGGGCGATGGCGCGCACATAGGTGCCCTTGCCGCATTCGGCTTCGAATGTCGCGGCATTGGCCTCGCTCGAGACGAGAGACAAGCGGTGGACCAGCACCTCGCGCGGCGCCATGACAATCGTCTCGCCGTCGCGGGCAAGGTCATAGGCGCGTTCGCCTGCGATCTTGATGGCGGAATAGATCGGCGGCGTCTGGCTGATCAGTCCGGTAAATTGCGGCAACAGGCCTTCGATCGCCGCCGCCGTCGGACGCGCATCCGAGGTTGCGATCACCCGCCCTTCGGAATCGTCGCTGTCGGTCTCTTGGCCCCATCTGACGACGAAACGGTACGCCTTTATCCCGTCTTGAACGATCGAAACGGTCTTGGTCGCCTCGCCGAAGGCGATCGGCAGAACGCCCGAGGCGAGCGGATCGAGCGTGCCGGCATGGCCGGCCTTTTTGGCGTTGTAGAGCCAGCGCAATTGCGAAACCGCTTGCGTCGAGGTGAGGCCCACCGGCTTGTCGAGGCAAACCCAGCCGTTGACTTCGACGCGCGTCGAGCGACGCTGACCGCGCGGCTTGGCTTGGCTGCCCGTCGCCTGCTCGTCAGCCGCCTGCTCAATCATCATGAGGGTCCGCGCCATCGAGATCGCGCGCGACGCGCGGCGAATGCAAGAGTTCGTCGATGCGCGCGGCCGCGTCGTAACTGTCGTCGAGGACGAAGCGCAGGTCAGGCGCGAATTTCAGATTGACGCGCTGCGCGATCTCGGCGCGCAAGGCCTTCTTGTTGCGCTCCAGCGCCGCCAGGGTCTCGGCGCGCGCCTCGCCGCCGAGCGGCATCACCGAAAGCGTCGCGAGGCGCAGGTCCGGCGACATTTTCACCTCGCGAATGGTCAGCGACCGCGCGGCGAGGGCGCGCTCTTCGAAATGGCCGCGCGCCAGCGCCTCCACAGCGGCGTGACGCACCAATTCGGCGACGCGCAACAGACGCTGCGAGGGAAGGGCGGTCCTATGGGCTGAACGGGGCATTGACGGTCATTGCCTGAGGTCGAGTTTGAAATCCTGCGAATCGGCCGCCGGCGGAAGGGGAATGTCGTCGCGTGGGTCGAGACCGGCCTCGGCGCCAACCCAACTTCATCAATCGGCGAGGCGGCTTCGCCCCATTTAAAGCGTGCGCCGCACCTCTTCGACGCGGTAGCATTCGATGATGTCGCCCGCACGCATGTCCTGATAATTTTCGAAGGCCATGCCGCATTCCTGCCCGGCCTGGACCTCGCGTACTTCGTCCTTGAAGCGCTTCAGCGTCGAGAGCTTGCCTTCATGCACGACGACATTGTCGCGAATGAGCCTGACGCTGGCGCCGCGCTGCACGACGCCGTCGGTGACGCGGCAGCCGGCGACATGGCCGACCTTCGTGATGGTGAAGATTTCCAGGATCTGCGCGTTGCCGAGCATCTCCTCGCGCAAGGTGGGCGGGAGCAGGCCGGACATCGCCGCTTTCACATCGTCGACGAGATTGTAGATGATGTTGTAGTAGCGGATTTCGACGCCCTGGCGTTCGGCGAGATCGCGCGCCTCTTTGTGAGCGCGAACATTGAAGCCGACGACCACGGCGTTGGAGGCTTCAGCGAGCGTGACGTCGGATTCGGTGACGCCGCCGACGCCGGAATGAACGACGCGCGCGCCGACCTCGTCGTTGCCGAGCTTATCCAGCGCGGCGACGATCGCCTCGACAGAGCCCTGCACGTCGCCTTTGACGACGATCGGCAATTCCTTGCGGCCCGCCGTCTTCAACTGGCTCATCATATCGGCGAGCGCGCGGACCGGCGCGCCGCGGGCGGCCTGCTTGTCGCGCTTCTGGCGGTCGCGATATTCGGCAATCTCCCTCGCCCGCGCTTCGCTGTCGACGACCGCGACTCGATCGCCGGCTTCCGGCGCGCCGGAGAAGCCGAGAACCTCGACGGGCGTCGAGGGGCCCGCCGTTTCGACATTGACCCCCTTGTCGTCGATGAGGGCGCGTACGCGCCCCCATTGCGAGCCCGCGACGACGAGATCGCCGACGCGCAGGGTTCCGCGCTGCACGAGAATGGTCGCGACCGGGCCGCGGCCGCGATCAAGCCGCGCCTCGATCACCGCGCCTTCGCCCGGGCGGCTCGGATCGGCCTTGAGATCGAGCAATTCAGCCTGCAGCGCGATCGCTTCAAGCAA
>DASZFX010000005.1:0-3244 GCA_035939375.1 Roseiarcus sp. | reverse complement strand
AGGTCTCGCCCGCTTCGTCCTCGCCGACGCTGACCGAGCTCGGTCGGTCGGGCAAGACCAACGGCGTCTTCTTCCGCACCATCACGTCGGATGCGTTGCAAGGCACGGCGGCCGCGAAATACGCAATCGATCAAGGCTTGAAGAAACTCGCGATCATTCATGTCAACAACGATTTCGGCGTGAACATGGTGCGCGAATTCAAAGCGGCGTACGAGAAGCTCGGCGGGGCGATCACTTCGACGACGCCGTACAATGAGAAACAGGCGAGCTATTCGGCTGAAGCCAACGTCGCCATGGCGGGCGCGCCCGATGCGCTCTATCTCGTCAGCTATCCGGTGGATGGGGCGACGATTGCGCGGGCCTGGATTTCCAACGGCGGCCCGCAGAAGTTCCTCCTCAACGACGGCATGAACTCGTCCGACTTCATCTCTGCGGTCGGCGCGAAATATCTCGACAACGCTTTTGGAACGTCGTCGGGGACGAGCGAGACGGCCTCGACCGACTATTTCAACAAGAACTTCGAAGCCTTCTCCGGCGGCGTCAAGCCCGATGCGCCGGCCGCCGATCGTTCCTATGACGCCGGCGCCATCGTCGCCCTCGCCATCGCCAAGGCGGGCAAGCCGGAGCCGGCCGCAATCAAGGCGGCCGTTCGCGAAGTCGTCGCCGACAACGGCGCGCCGATCCATGCGGGCAAAGACGAATTCAGCAAGGCGCTCGCGCTGATCAAGGAAGGCAAACCGATCAAATATGAGGGCGTGATCGGTCCGGTGAGCTTCGACCAATACGGCGACATCACCGGCCCCTTCCGACTATGGCGGATTCAGAACGGCGAGGTGAAGACCGTCGGCGAGATGAGCGCCGAGGACGTCATGAAGATCAAGAGCCAACTTGGGAAGTGAGTGGCGTCAGTTGCTTCGCCTCGCTCGCAATGACGGTCGGTCTCGATTTCAAGTCATCGTACCCAGCCGCGGCGGCCACGCCGCTTCGTCGCCGTCAAGCGCCCTATGGGCGCTTCTCCGCTTCGCTTCGACCCTTCGGGCGACTGCGACGAATCGGCGTGGCTTATTGGTTATCAGGAACTTTGGTGAGCGAACCGGCCAGCGGCCGGTTTCGTCAACAAAGTTCCTGACAACAAAACGCAATCGACGCGCGGACGGGTCAATCCTCGCGAGCGCGGCGAGCGACCCGCGAAGCCGGCTTGGGATTGACGCGGAGCACGGCGATGGCAAGCTACGCTGTACCGTCGACGATCGACGGCGCGACGAACCCGCTGAGACTCGAGCTATTCGAACCCGCCGTCTCCCGCCGCTTCAGCTCGCTTCGGCGAGCTTCTTCCTGATTTCGCTTTTCAGCGCGCGGGCGTCAGCCGAAAGATCGCCGTCCGCCTGTTTCAGCAGGAAATTGTCGAGGCCGCCGCGATGCTCGACCGAGCGCAGCGCGGAAGCGGCGACGCGAAGGCGCACCGAACGCGCCAGCGAATCCGAGATCAGTGTGACGTTGCAGAGGTTCGGCAAGAAGCGCGTACGCGTCTTGCGATTGGAATGGCTGACCTTGTTGCCGGTCTGAACGGCCTTGCCGGTCAATTCGCAACGGCGTGACATAGCGCTCATCTTCCCTTGGATAATGGGATTTTTCAAAGAAACCAGAAGGATCAACCGCTTCTGCGGGCCGCCGGAAAGCGCCCTTTACGCTTAAGATCCTGAGCTTCTTGGGTCGCGGCTCTATAGGGGAATGGGGCTGGAGCGTCAAGCGAAGGCGGGCGCCCGGTCGGGCGTCGCGATCCTCCGCGCCCTCCATTATAAGCTCGCAGGATCATGGGGTCCGACAATCCGCTCAGCCCAGCCTATGCCCATTGCGACGCCTTGGCGCGCACACACGATCCCGACCGTTGGCTCGCCGCGCTTTTCGCCCCGGCCGAGGCGCGGCCGCATCTTCATGCCTTGATCGCCTTTTCCTATGAAGTCGGCCGGTTGCGCGATCTCGTTCGCGAGCCGATGGCCGGCGAAATCCGCCTGCAATGGTGGCGCGAGGCGATCGAGGGCAAGCGGCGAGAGGAAGCGCTGGCCTCCCCCGTCGCCGCCGCGCTCATCGACACGATCGATAAGCATCGCCTGCCCGCCAAGGCCTTCGATGATCTCCTCGCCGCGCGCCTCTTCGATCTCTACGACGATCCGATGCCGGACATGGCGGCGTTCGAGACCTATTGCGGCGAGACGTCGTCGCTGCTTTTTCGCCTTGCCGGGCTGATTCTCGACGGGCGCGATCTCGGCGGCGCCGAGGCCGCCGGCCATGCCGGCCTCGCCTATGCGACGACCGGGCTCCTTCGCGCCCTGCCGCTCGCCAGCGCGCGCGGCCAAGTCTATTTGCCGATGGACGTCTTGATGAAGCACGGACTCCTGCGCGAGGACATGCTTGCAAGGCGCGACGGCCCCGCTTTGCGCGCCACTTTGGGCGAAATGCGCGATCTCGCCCGCGCCCATCTTGAAAAGGCGTTGGCGGCGAAATGGCCGGAATCCAGCGCCGCCGCTTTCCTGCCGCTCGCGCTTGTCCCGCTCTATCTTAAGCGCATGGAGCGCGCCGATTATCGTCCGTTCGAAACACGGGTGGAAGCGCCGCAATGGCGCCGGCAATGGACGCTGTGGCGCGCCGCAAGACGCCGCTGATCATTCGCCGCCGACAGTCAGCGCGTCCGCGGCGCCATCCGGCCAAAGCGGTGGGGCCAAATGGGGACAGCAGCTAAAGCGAAGCGTTGAAAGCCGGGTTTGTGGCGCGGACGCCACAAAGGGCGACCTTGAAGAAACAGAAACGCGGCGCCAATTCTGCTCGCGTGCTCAGCGGTTCAGAGAGCGGTTCGGCCCCGGCCTTGCGGCGTCTGCGCCAAAATAGCGCGAAAGTTCCGCCATGACTCTGCCGGGTCCGTTGGCGAGATTGCCCTGCCGTCCATCCACGCAGCGGCCGTGGTAGCGGGTCCTTTGCGGAATCGAAGTCGCGGCGCCGCGTCAGTAAATTGATCTGGAAGGTCAACTGCGCGCATGGAGCGGGTCAATGAGTGAACAGGGCAAAGTTCCGCCTGCATTGCTGTTGCGGCAGTTGGCGTTCGTCATGCGCGCCTCGCGCGCCCTCTACGCAGGCGCCCAGCTTGGCGTCGCCGACATCCTGGCCGCTGGACCCATGACCAGCGGCGAGATCGCGGCCAAAGCTGGAACCGTTACGCCGACCATGCGGCGTTTGCTCCGTGCGCTTG
>DASZFX010000004.1:0-3613 GCA_035939375.1 Roseiarcus sp. | reverse complement strand
CGATGCCGCCGACCATCGTCTCGCCGCTATGGACGACCGTGTAAGCATTGCCGGGACCCATCGGCATCTCCGAGTAGGTCCAGCCTAAAGCCTTGCCGTAAAAATCCTTGGCCTTAGCCACATTGTCCGTGTTGAGTTCGAACCAGACGAATGTTCCATGCGCAGCCATGTTGTCCTCCCCATCTGTGAGCGCGCCCCGTCGCCAGCCCGCTCGCTGAGCTTATCAGCCGATTGTGACGGACTAAGTCCAACTCAATCCGCTTTGGCGACGATTTTGGGTCCGCCCTTCGATACGCCGACCATGGCCGGACGCAGAACGCGATCGCCGATGCGCCAGCCGCTTTGCACGACCTGCGCGACCGTGCCGGCAGGAAGCGTTTCATTCGGCGCCTCGAACATCGCCTGATGAAAATTGGGGTCGAATTTCTCGCCGAGCGGCTCGAGCTTATTGACGCCGTGGCGCGCGAGCGCCGCGGTCAGGTCGCGCATCGTCAATTCGACGCCCTCGATCAGGCCCTTCAGCGCGCCATCGGCGTTGACGCGCGCGCCTTCGGGCAGGCTGTCCAGCGCGCGGGCGAGATTGTCGGCGACATTGAGCATGTCGCGGGCGAAAATCGTCACGCCATAGGCTTTGGCGTCAGCGATTTCGCGCTCGGTGCGCCGCCGCAGGTTCTCCATCTCAGCCATGGCGCGCAACAGGCGGTCCTTAACGGAAGCGTTTTCGCTGTTCAGCGCTTCGATGACCGAAAAGGCGTCGCGCTCCGCGGAAGCCGGCTCACCGGCCGACAGCGCGTCGCCTGACAGGGTCTGGGCGGTCTCGTCTCGTTCTTCTCTTGCGGGATCGTTCATGACGCCTTCAAGTCCTGAGAAGCTTTTCGAGCCGGGATATCAGGGCTGGCGGCGCAAAAATCAAGCGCCGCCCCGGCTGGAGGCCGGCGGCCTTTTCTCCTCGGCAGGGTCGAAAATCGCCAAAATATGCCGCTTGATGGCCGCCTGACGCGCCGGCGAGGCGATTTTCGATCCCGTGAGGTCGGTCACATAAAATGTATCGACCGCCTTTTCGCCGAATGTGACGACATGGGCTGAGCCGATGTTCAAATTCAGGTTCGAGAGGGCGCTGGTCAATTCATAGAGAAGGCCGAGCCGGTCGAGCCCGGATATTTCGATCACGGTGAAGCGGTTCGAAAGCGCGTTGTTGATCGTAACTTCGGGCAAGACGGTGAAAGCCCTGACCCGGGCGTCCGCCTTGCGCTTGGCCGCGATAGCCTCGCCGAGGCGGAGCCGGCCGCGCAGCGCCTCCTCGACGCTATGGGCGATGCGATCGGCCCGGCGCACTTCGTCATCGTCCCGATCAAAGGCGCGGGAGAGCGAGATCGTATCGAGGGCGAGCCCGTCAGTCGTCGTGAATATCTGCGCATCGACGATATTGCCGCCCGAGGCCGCGCAAGCGCCGGCGATGATCGACAAAAGGCGCGGATGATCGGGCGCGACGACCGTCAGCTCGGTCACCCCGCGGAAAGCGTCGGTCGCAACTTCCGTGGCGAGCGAGCGCATCTCGCGCGCCGTCGCGTGAAGCAGCTTGGCGTGCGCCGCGCGATGCGGCAGATCGACCCGCAGCCAGTAGGCCTGATAGTGCCGCGCTGCATAGGCCTCGAATTCGGGGTCCGACCAGCCGGGCAACGCCTTGCGCAGATCTTCCTGGGCGGCGGCGACCCGAGACTTGCGGTCGACGGCCGAATGGCCGCCGCCGAGCACGACTTCCGTCTCCCAAAACAGGGTGCGCAGCAATTGCCCTTTCCACCCGTTCCAGACGCCCGGGCCGACCGCCCGAATGTCGCAGATCGTCAGCACCAGCAAGAGGCGCAGTCGCTCTTGCGTCTGCACCATGGCGGCGAAAGCCTCGACCGTCCGTGGATCGGAAAGATCGCGGCTCTGCGCGGTGATCGACATCGCCAGATGGCGCTCGACCAGCCAGGCCACCGTCTCGGTCTCGCCTGTCGAGAGGCCGAGCCGCGGGCCGAGGCGGCGCGCGACTTCGGCGCCGGCGATCGAATGGTCCTCCGGCCTGCCCTTGGCGATGTCGTGGAGGAAGGCCGCGACATAGAGCAGCGAGGGATTGGCGATATTGGGCAGGAATTCGCTAGACAGCGGATGATCCTCGACAAGGGCGCCGGCGCGAATCTCGGCCAGCACGCCGATCGTGCGCAACAAATGCTCGTCCACCGTATAGTGATGGTACATGCTGAACTGCATCATGCCGACGATGCGGCCGAATTCAGGGACGAAGCGGCCGAGCACGCCGGCCTCGTTCATTCTGCGCAGCACGGTTTCCGGGGCGCGGCGCGACGTCAGAACCTCGAGAAAGAGCCGATTGGCCTCGGGGTCGTTGCGCAGCTTGGCGTCGATGCGTTTCAACGAGCGGGTGACGAGCCGGGTCGCGTCCGGATGAATGGCGAGGCCGCTGCGGTCGGCGGCCCAATAGAGTCGGATGAGGTTGATCGGATCGCGTTCGAAGACACGGTCGTTGATGACGCTGATGCGGTCGTGATCGACGATGAAGTCCACGGCGCCGGCGACGACGCGCGGGCGCCGGCGCAGACGTCCGATGAAACGATCAAGCGCGGCGCGCGGCTTGGCCTGGCGCTCCTCGAGCGCGGCGCAGACGATAGCGGTCAGATCGCCGACGTCTTTGGCGATCAGGAAATAATGCTTCATGAAGCGCTCGACCTCGGTGAGGCCGAAACGGGAGGTATAGCCGAGTCGCTCGGCGATCGAGCGCTGGAAATCGAAGCTCAGTCGATCCTCGGCGCGTCCGGCGAGGAAGTGCAGATGGCAGCGCACCGCCCACAGGAATTCCTCGCAACGACGGAACAGGGCATATTCGCGGGCGTCGAAAAGCCCGGCTTCGACCAGGTCGCGCGCATGACGCACGCGGTAGACATATTTGCCGATCCAAAACAGCGTATTTAAATCGCGAATGCCGCCCTTGCCGTCCTTGACGTTCGGTTCGACGAGATAGCGCGAGCCGCCCGCCCGTTTCAGCCTCTCGTCGCGTTCGGCCAGTTTGGCGGCGATGAAATCATGCGTGGGCTTGGCGACGATCTCCTCGTCGAACCTTTTGCGCATCTCCTCGAACAGCAGCTTGTCGCCAAGGATGAAGCGCGCCTCGAGCAGGGAGGTGCGAATCGTCATGTCCGCCTTGGCTTGCCGGATGCACTCGCCGATCGAACGCGTCGAGTGGCCGACCTTCTGGCGCAAATCCCAAAGCATATAGAGCATCGTCTCGACGAGCTTCTCGCTGCCGGGCGTCGGTTTGGTCGGTAACAGGAAGAGGAGATCGATGTCGGAGCCTGGCGCGAGCGCGCCGCGCCCGTAGCCCCCGACCGCCGCAACCGCCATTCGTTGCCCGCCCTCGGCCGGCCGGTCGCCGCAGATCTCGCGCAAAGCGAGCGCGTGGATCGCCGCGATCACGTCGTCTTCGAGCTCGCTCAGGCGCTCCGCGCAGGCGAGGCCTTTGCCGCCCTCCTCGAGGAGCCGGCGCGCTTCGGCGCGCCCCTCCGCGAGCGCAGCGCCGACGAGCGCCATCCCAGCCTGCCGGAACGTCGGCGCCTCA
>DASZFX010000003.1:0-6091 GCA_035939375.1 Roseiarcus sp. | reverse complement strand
ATCGGCCTTGGAAGACGAATCGCGCGTTTTATTTCGCTTGGTCGCTTTCGGCGCTGATGGTGCTGACAGTCTATACGCACCACCTTCTGATGGACTTCGCCATGCCGACATGGGCGCTCGTTACGGGCCAGATCATTTCCTGGTTGAGCGGCCTGCCGGTGTTGCTGGTGACGGCGTTCGGCGTTCTCACCAATGTTTATCGGTCCGGAATCAAATGGGACGTGGCGGCTGGGTTGGTGTTCGTGGGCGTCGCCGGATGGTCGATCGGCGTCATCCCCGCGATTGCGGACGGCACCATCGCCATCAACAGCGTCATGCACAATACGCAATGGGTGCCCGGTCATTTCCATACCTATCTGCTGCTCGGCATGATCGCGATGATGCTCGGATTCATGACCTATATCGGCGGCGCCTCGTCGCGGAACGGGGTCGCGCCCATAGCTTTCTGGCTCTATCTTATCGGCGGCTCGGTGTTCGTCCTCGCCTTTCTCTGGGCGGGCAGCGCGAGCGTTCCCCGGCGCTATGCGGTGCATCTACCGGAATGGCTGACCTACGATCGACTAGGCTCGATCGGCGCGGGTCTTGCCCTCGTGGGGGTCCTGGTCCTGGTGATTCGATTCCTCTTCGCGTTGCCGGCGGCGGCGCGCGGCGGCGACGCGGTGTCGTGAGTCGCGGCTTTCTGCCCCTGCTGGCGGCGACGCTGTTGTTGGGGGTTGGGGCGGTCGCCTGGGGAACTGAAGGATTTCGCGTCGTCACCAGCGAGGGAGCGCGGCGGCTCGCCGTCGAGCGAACCCCCGCTCCTGCTCCAGATGTCGCTCTCGTCGACCAGGACGGCAATTCCTTTTCCTTCAGCGGCTATCGCGGACGTACGGTGCTGGTCGATTTCGTCTACACGCGCTGCCCGACCCTCTGCGGCGTTCTCGGCGATGATTTTCACGGCCTGCTTGCGGCGATGGGGGAGAAGGAATCGGCGCGCCGAATCGATTTGCTGAGCATCAGTTTCGATCCCGACAATGACGATCGAGAGGCGTTGAAGCACTACGGCGACCGCTACGGGGCGACCGCCCCGCGCTGGCGTATCGCCGCCCCTGTCGGGAGCGGCGCCCTCGCCGCTCTGCTGAAGGCGTTCGGCGTCGTGGTCATTCCTGACGGCATGGGCGGGTTCGTCCACAATAGCGCAGTCTATGTCGTGGATGCTCGAGGGCGCCTGGCGCTTGTTCTGGATCCGGACACGCCGCCTCAGCTCGCCGCCGCCGCGTTGCGCATGGCGGCGCCGTGAAACGCCGCGCGCTCATCGCCTTTGGCGTCTGGGTCGCCCTTTGGCTGGCGCGGGTCCTTCTCGAACGCGACATGACCTTGCACATGATTGTACAATTGCCGCTGCTCGCAGGAATTGGCCTGGTTTTCGCGACGATTCTGCGTTCATGGGAGCCGCGCTGGCTGATCGAGGCCGATTGGCTCGGCATTCCCGGTCTCGTGCTGGCCGCGTTCGCGTCGTCGCTCTGGATGTTGCCGATCATGCTTGACGATGCTGTCGCCAATCCAGTCATCGATTTTATGAAATTTCTGAGCCTGCCGCTGCTGGTCGGGGCGCCCTTGGGCCTAAGCTGGCGACGTATGCCCCCGCTTGGTCGCGCTTTCGTCTGGGCCAATTTCATTCCGAAGATCGGCGCGATCGGCGGCCTTTATCTCGCGGCGCCGGAGCGGCTCTGCGCCTACTACCGTCTCGACCAGCAGGCGATCGCTGGTTGGACGCTCATCATTGTCGCGATCGTGCTCGGCCTTCTCGGGTTTATCGCAGCCTTCATCGGCTGGCCCGACCAGAGCCGAGAGGAATTTGCAGCGGTCGAGCGCCAAAATGAGCCGGGCGGTGCGCCCTATTGCGCCGCGGCCGCCCTGCGCAGGTAGCTGATCACATCGGCGCGATCGGCCTCGCTGGGGACGTTGAAGGGCATTTTGACGCCGGCAAGAAAATCCTGAGGCCTGGCGAGCCACTTGGCCAGCTTATCGTCGTCCCATTTGAAGTCGGCGCCGGCCAGAGACGCCGAGTAACTATAGCCCGGCGCCTTGCCGGCGGACCTGTCGAACAAGCCGTGCAGATTCGGCCCGATCTTATTAGGCTCTCCCTCTTTGATCGTATGGCAAGCGACGCAGCGCTTGAAAACCGTCTCGCCCCTGGCGGCGTCGCCGTCGGCAAAAGCCGTCGCATGGGCGAGAAACAAAGCGCCGACAGCGGCGAGCGCAATCCAGAAAGGCTTCACCTTCGCGATCCGTTAGTCTAAAGATATATCTCTTATTCATCTAAAAGACATTGTCGCCGCAGGCAAGAACCCATTTGTTCCCTCTTGCGATGTGGACCATAAAACTGCATATGTGATACAGATTTTATTTGCGCGGCGCGCATTTCGCCGGGAGATGGACATGCGATTAACGCTTCATACTGATTTCTCACTACGCGTTCTCATTCAGGTCGGGCTCAACGACGGGGAATTGACGACGATCAACGACATTGCGGAGAGCTTCGGGATATCGAAGAATCACCTGATGAAGGTCGTAAACGACCTCTCCAGAAAGGGCTATCTTGAGACGTTGCGCGGCCGGAACGGCGGCATCCGTCTCACGCGCAAGCCGCGGGACGTCAATCTCGGCGAAGTGGTGCGCGACACCGAGGAGGAGCTTGCGGTTCTCGGCTGCCTTCAGCGCAAGGGCTATTGCCACATCCAGCGTGTCTGTGCGCTGCGCGGCATCGTACGCGACGCGACCGATGCGTTCCTCGCCGTGTTCGACGACTACACGTTGGCGGACCTGCTCGAACCCCGCTCGCCCCTTAAGTCGCTTCTCCTGAGGCCGTCCGCTCCCGAGCATAGGAGCCATGCCGCGCATTCATAGTGTCGGGCCTGGGGCGGCTTTCCTCATACGGGCCGCAGCATAGGCAAGAGCCGCGACGCGACGCATCCAAATGCCGAAGTTCACCTGCGGTACTGTTCGTCGCTGACCTTCTCCATCCAGTCGACGGGCGAGCCGTTGAGCTTCTCCTGAATGGCGATATGGCTCATGGCCGTGGTCGCCGCGGCGCCGTGCCAGTGCCTCTCCCCCGGCGGAAACCACACCACATCGCCCGGCCGGATCTCTTCGACCGGCCCACCCTCGCGCTGGACCCAGCCGCAACCCGACGTGACGAACAGGGTCTGGCCGAGCGGATGGGTGTGCCATGCGGTGCGCGCGCCCGGCTCGAAGGTGACCAAGGCGCCGGCGACGCGCGCAGGCTCAGGCGGAGAAAACAGCGGATCAATGCGCACGGCCCCGGTGAACCAGTGCGCCGGCCCCTTGCCGGAAGGCTGTGAACCGCTTCTCTTGATCTCCATGGCGCTCCTCCACCAACGTCCAAGTCAACCACTCGCTCGACGACTGGGGCTCCTTCAACGACCCGGCTTCTTCAACGACCGGGTCTCAACCGCCCCTGACTTTAGCGCATGCGCCAGTAAGCGATTAGAGGATATTGTGCGCATGGACTTATGAGGAATCCTTATGGATGGCCGGACGACCGGATCCCTGCGGCCCCCTTCGCGAGGCGGGTCTGCGCCTGCCCTCTCCCGACCAGAACGCCCTACCCAAGCCCGCGCGCCTCGCTTATGGTGCGGCGCAATCAGACCGCGGAGCGCCCATGGCCGATCACGCAACGCCGCATTTCCACAACGATCCCGGCGTTCCGGTCGTCAGGGTGGGCGTCAAGAAATTCATGTGCGTCGGCGCCAAGCCGCCGTTCGACCATCCGCATATTTTCATCGACATGGGCGATTCCGACGAAACCGTCTGTCCCTATTGCTCGACGCGCTTCGTTCATGATCCCTCGCTCGGGCCGCATTGCCTGCCAGCCGAATGCGAATTGATCGACGCCTGAAAACTTAGATGACATCAGATCGCGTCCCACGATCGTCTTGGCGAAGAGCGAAGCGGCGAAGCAATGCAGCAGGCGTCAGCGCTCCGGGATTGCATCGCCGCAAGGCCCGTTTCGCGCGGCCGTCCTTGAGCCGGAGCCAGGTCGCCGGCCTGACTGCGGCGAGCGATGATGGCTTGGCTGCTTCGCCGTCAAATCCCGTTCTTAGCGCGCTGTGAGTCGCGCGCTGATCGCCGGAGCGGGGATCGGCGGACTAACGGCGGCCATTGCGCTGGCGCGGCGCGGCTTCGAAGTCGCGATTTTCGAGCGTTCGCAGGCGCTGGAAGAGATCGGCGCCGGTCTGCAACTGACTCCGAATGCGACGCGAATTCTCGATCGGCTCGACGTATTGCAGGCGGTCGAGGCCCGCGCAATGGCGCCCCGCGCCATCCGAATCTTCCGCGGCCGCGACGGCGCCGAACTCGCCCGCCTGCCGCTGGCGCGCGAGCGCTGGCGCGCGCCCTATCTCGTACTGCGCCGCGCCGACTTGCAGAGCGCGCTGGCCGAACGCGTCGTCGCGGCGTCGGCGATCGCGCTGAAGCTCGGCATGGAGGTCGGCGGCTTCCGCGAGGAGGATGGAGGCGTCTCGATCGGGCTAAGGCGCGGTGCGATCCGCCTCAGCGAGCACGGCGACGCGCTGATCGGCGCCGATGGATTGCGCTCGATCATTCGCGAAGGGCTGGGATTTGGCGCGCGCGACGCGGCGCCCTTCGCCGGACGCGTCGCCTTCCGTGCGACGATCGCGGCGAAACAGGGCCCGCAATGGCGCGCCGATGCGGAAGTCTCGTTGCACCTCGGCGCCAAAGCCCATCTCGTCCACTATCCGGTCGCCGGCGGCGATCTGATCAATATCGTGGCAGTCATCGAGGCGGGCTGGCGCGACAGGCCCCAAGAGGACCCCTGGGACGGCGAAGCCGACCGCGGCGCGCTGGCCAAGGCCTTCGCCCGCTGGTCGAAGGACGTTCAAAGCCTCATCGGCGCAGCCAGCGAATGGCGGGCCTGGCCGCTGCGCCAGCGCCCCGCTCTACGTGAATTGGCGACTGGCCGCGTCGCCCTCATTGGCGACGCCGCCCATCCGATGCTCCCGTTCCTCGCCCAAGGCGCGGCTCAAGCGATCGAGGACGCCGACGCGCTCGCCGAATGCCTCGGAGCGACGACCGACATCGCACAAGCCCTCGCCGCCTATTCCCGCCGCCGCGCGCTGCGCGTCGCGCGGGTGCAAACAGCGTCCGAAAGCCAGGCGCGCCTCTATCACATGGCCGGCCCCCTCGCGCTGGCGCGCGACATCGGTATGCGCGCGATGGGGGCCGAGCGGCTGCTTAGAAGGTACGATTGGATTTATGGGGGATGAAGCGCTCTCCCCCCGTCGAGGGTCCGGGGAAAGGGTCGACCCCGCTCGACGCGCGATCACGCGAAGGGTCGTCATTGCGAAGCCCAGCCCGCGCAGCAAGGCGGACGAAGCAATCCAGTGTCTTGTCTCGCAAATCAGTTTAAAAAATTCTCGCGATAGGGAATGCTGGGACGATCGGACTCGTACCTGAAGGCCGCAAATTCAAATTCCGCCTCCGCGAGTGACCGGCATTCCCGCCTTATGAAGCGCACGCAAAGCGCGGGGTCAAAGCGCCTCTAGCGCATCGGATTCGCAATTTGAACCGCAGAGGCTCTCTGGAAACGAACGCCAACGCCACGGGCCGCCATTGTTTGGAACAATGACCGGAACGCGCCGGCCGAAAGGGAGCCCCTGTTCCAAACAATGGCGGCTTGCGCCTCCCGCCGCCCGCCAGGTGTGAGTTCATTTTGGGGGTCCGATGCTCTAGCTCGCCATGAGCTGCGCAAAGCGCCTCCAGAGCGAAGGGCGTTTCAGCATCGCCGCTATTTCCTCGGCCGGAGCGGGCTTCGAGAAGAGATAGCCCTGCATCTCGTCGCAATTGTTGTCGCGCAGGAAGGCCACCTGCGCGTCGGTTTCGACGCCCTCGGCGATGACCCGAAGGTTCAACCTCTGCCCGAGCGAGATCACCGCCGTCGCGACGGCCCGGTCGTTCTCATCATGGGGCAGATCGCGCACGAAAGACTTGTCGATCTTGAGCCTGGCGACGGGGAAACTCTTCAATGCGCTGAGGCTCGAATAGCCGGTGCCGAAATCGTCGATCGAGA
>DASZFX010000002.1:0-3088 GCA_035939375.1 Roseiarcus sp. | reverse complement strand
CGCGGTCGCCGGCGGCGCGCTTGCGCCCGTCGCCGAGCAGCCGGCTAGCGCCGCCACGGCAGCGCATCCAACCAAATTGCTCCACCACGCCATGATGTTAGTCCCTTTAGTTGATCTTCGTACCGAAGCTCACGACGCCGGCAGCCGCAAGGTCGCGCGCAGGCCGCCAAGCGGACTGTCCTCGAGTAGCAAAGTGCCGCCGTAAAGATGCGCAAGGTCGACGATGATCGACAGGCCAAGCCCCGAACCCGGACGGGATTCGTCAAGCCGCTTGCCCCGGCGCACCGCTTCGGCCCGCGCGGCTGGATCAAGGCCCGGCCCGTCGTCATCGATCCGCGTGATGAAATAGGGCCTGCCGTTGGCGCCGGGCCGCGGGTCGCGAGCCGCGTGAATGTCGACCCGCTCGCGCGCCCATTTGCCGGCGTTGTCGAGCAGATTGCCGATGAGATCCGTCAGGTCCTGCTCCTCGCCGCGAAACCTTAAGCCCTCCGGCGCGTCGATCGAAAAAGCCAGGGCGCGCTCGCGATAGACCTTTTCAAAGGTGCGGGTCAGGCCCTCGATGACCGGCTTGACGTCGGTCGCTGAACCCTTGGCCTTGGCGCGCGCCGCGGCCCGCGCCCGATCGAGATAGAAGGCGACCTGATGGCGCATAACCTCTGCCTGTTCTTTGGTTTTTTCGGCGAGCGTCGGACTGCCGGCCTCGGCCTCATTGATGAGGACGCTGAGCGGCGTCTTCAGGGCGTGGGCCAGATTGCCGACCTGGGTGCGGGCGCGTTCGACGATCTCGCGATTGGCGTCAAGGAGCAGATTGACCTCGGCGGCGAGCGGCGCAATGTCCTGTGGAAAATCGCCCTTGATCTCTTCGCCCTCGCCGCGCCGGATCGCCGCGACTCCCTCTTGAAGCGCCCGTAAGGGCCTGAGGCCGAAACGCACCGCCAGGGCCGTCGACCCGATCAGCGCGACCGCGAGCAAGAGGAACGTCGCGCCGACCGCATATTCGAAGTCCTCAATATCCGATTCGATCTCTTCGGCGTTGGCCGCGACCTGGATGAGGTAGCGACCCTCATCGCCCGCATCGATCACCCGCTCGGCCAAGCGGAGCCGCCGCTCGTCCGGACCGATCACATAGCCGGCATGCGCCATGCCCTCTTCGGAAGGGGGGACCGTCCCTTCAAGGCGTGGCAGGAGTAAGGCCGATAGCGACGGCGACGTCTTGATGTCGGGCTTGTCCGCCTGCCCCTTGCCGGCGTCGAGCCGGGTAATCTGCCAATACCAGCCGGAGCCGGCCAGGCCGAATTCCGGACCGATCAATTGTACAGGCGCCGCCTTCGATTCATCGCTCGAGGACGTCGCGACATTGACGACCAGCGCCTTCAGATAGACGCCCAATCTTTCATCGAACGCGGCCTCAGTGGAGCGCCGGTTGATCGCGGAAAGCACGACGCTCGCCAAGATCAGTATCGTGAAGCTCCAAAACGCCGCCGAGATGAAGAGGCGCGAGGCGATCGATTGCGCGTTCAGCGCCTTGAACATGTCATCCCAGCCGGCGCGGCGCGCGCGCCTTTCGCTCAGCGCGCGGATTTGCCGCCAAGGCTGCTCCCACTTTCCTCGCCGTCGATTGGCACCAGATAGCCAAGGCCGCGGACGGTATGGATGGCGTCGACGCCGAGCTTCTTACGTAAACGCCCAACAAAGACCTCGATCGTGTTGGAATCGCGATCGAAATCCTGATCGTAAAGGTGTTCGACGATTTCGGCGCGCGAAACGATTCGGCCCGCGTGATGCATGAGATAGGCGAGCAGGCGATATTCGTGCGACGTGAATTTGATCGGCGCGCCATTGACGGTGACGCGGCCGGTGCGCGTATCGAGCCGCACCGGACCCGCGACGAGTTCGCTCGACGCATGGCCCGCCGCGCGGCGCAAGAGGGCGCGCAGACGCGCAAGAATTTCCTCCATATGGAACGGCTTGGCGACATAATCGTCGGCGCCCGCATCAAACCCCTGGACCTTGTCACTCCACCGGTCGCGAGCCGTCAAGATCAGTACCGGCGCCATGCGGCC
The DNA here is from genome assembly GCA_035939375.1 of Roseiarcus sp. Lineage (GTDB taxonomy): Bacteria > Pseudomonadota > Alphaproteobacteria > Rhizobiales > Beijerinckiaceae > Roseiarcus. Next base: position 1,025 of record DASZFX010000002.1, on the reverse strand, counting down.
GGCGCGCCGCCAGGCTTCCAGAACCGAGACGCCGTCGCGTTTGGGCAAGCCAATGTCGAGCACCACGGCGTCATACGGCTCCGTGTCGCCGAGGAACCAGCCCTCCTCCCCGTCATAGGCGCGATCGACGGCGTAGCCGGCGCCTTCAAGAGCAACGGCGATCTGCCGATTGAGGTCGCGATCGTCTTCGACGACGAGCAGGCGCATGATCGCTTTTGAGTCCTCTGCTTCAGGTCCTGGGCGGCGGTTCGCGGAAATTGCGCGAATTGACGACCTTACCCGTCGCAGCGTTCATGACCAAATGCACGAGCCGCCCGTCGCGATGAAGCAGAGCGATTTCATAGACGTATTCGTCGCCCGATCGGCAGAGTTTGGCCGAGAGCGCTTCGGCTTTGGCGATCGCGGCGGCGCTTTTCAGGACAGCGAAAGGTTCGAGCAAATGATGAGCGGCGATTTCTTCGCGCGTTTCGCTCGCCGACATGCAGACCGGTCGCTGAGCCGTCTCTGCGCCCAGCGCCTCGGAAGCTGCAAAGAACATGCAAGCGAGCGACAGGAGGAAGCTTCGCGCCATGAAGAAACCTCGCCCGACCCGGCTGAACGACGAATGAATGGACGCCCCTCCCAAGGCCAGTAATCCTTGTTCGCCGGAAGCGTCATTCGCCCGTCGCTACGTCCTTCTCGCATTTTCTTCGCCCATAAGAATAGGCGCCTTGGGCTGACAAGAGCGTGATCAAGCAGGCCGAACAGACTTGCGGATGGATCGACGAACGGGCTAGCGATCGCGCCCATGTCGATGCGACGCCAGATAATCGGATTGATCTTGCAAGGCCTCGCCGGGACTGCGGCCTTGATTGCAGCGCTGCCTGCCTGGGCGCTGGTCGGGCCGGCCGAGGCGGACAATTCCTTCGCCTCTCATCTGGTAATGGTCCTCAATCGCGGCGTCGATCGCGCCGGCTTCTGCACCGGGGTCGTCGTCTCGCCGCGGGCCGTGCTGACGGCGGCCCATTGCATCGCCTCGATCGACA
>DASZFX010000001.1:0-11875 GCA_035939375.1 Roseiarcus sp. | reverse complement strand
ATTTCCGCGCGACGCGGCGGCTGGACGTCTGGCTGAAGGCGCGCGGGATCATTGGGCTCTGCGGCCTCGACACAAGAGCGCTGACGGCCATGATCCGCGAAAAGGGCATGCCCAATGCCGTCATCGCCCATGCGCCGGACGGCGCTTTCGATAAGGGCGCGCTCGCCGCCGAGGCCGCCGCCTGGCCGGGCATCGCCGGGATGGACCTCGTGCCCGCGGTCACTTCCGCGCAGCGCTTCGACTGGGACGAGACGAGCTGGACCTTAGGCGCGGGCTATGGCCGGCGCGAAGGGGCGGCGAAATATAAGGTCGTCGCCGTCGATTACGGGGTCAAGCGCAACATTCTGCGGCTCCTCGCCGATTGCGATTGTGCGGTGACCGTCGTGCCGGCGACGACGTCGGCCGAAGACATTGTGGCGATGAAGCCGGACGGCGTGTTCCTCTCCAACGGCCCAGGCGATCCCGCCGAGACCGGCCGCTACGCCGTGCCGGTCATCAAGGCGCTGTTGGACCGGCGGATGCCGATTTTCGGCATCTGCCTCGGCCATCAGATGCTGGGCCTGGCGGTAGGGGCGCGTACGATCAAGATGAGCCAGGGCCACCATGGCGCGAACCATCCGGTGAAGGACTTTACGACCGACAAGGTCGAGATCGTCTCGATGAACCACGGCTTCGCGCTGGATCGCGACAGCTTGCCTCAGAACACGACAGAGACGCATGTCTCTTTGTTCGACGGCTCGAATTGCGGGATTGCGCTCAACGATCGCCCGGCCTTCTCGGTGCAGCACCACCCCGAGGCTTCGCCGGGACCGCGGGACAGCCACTACCTTTTCCGGCGCTTCGCGCAGATGATGGAAACGGAGAAGGTCAAACGAAAGCCCGCCGCCTAAACGCCGGCCAGGGCCTTTTGATAAGAATCGGCGATCCGCCCGCGCAGATCTCTCACTTCGCCGCGACGAGCTGCCGACGCGCCTTGGCGGCGGCCTGACGCGCTGAATCGGATATCTGGAACATTTCGAGCGAATCGACGTCGCCGCTGGTGTCCGGCGTCAATGACCTATCCATGTAGTTGCGCGCCGTGGGATCGCGCCGGATCGCCCGCTCGACCTTCCACATGCGCAACAGCAGTTTGGCCAGTTGAACGTGCTTGGAGACGGTCTCGAATATGTGTCTTGGATAGAAAGTCCAGGCGCTCTCGATCGGCTGGCCGGGCCTTCGATCGCGTCGCGATTTGCGGCGGATGATGCCGGTCTCGAGCGGATAAATATTGTAAAGATCGAAGCTCGCCCAGAACCAGACCATCAGAAACGTCACCATGTCGGTGCGGAATCCGCTCGCCGCCGCGCGGCGGATGACCGTCGTCACATGCTCCGGCGTATAATAGGTCCGCCAGGCGCGACGGTACGTCTCCTGCCATTCTTCGCGGGACATTTTCGCGTGATCGGCGACGACGTGCTCGAGACCGTATTTGTTGAGATCCTCGTCCATCGGAACGCCGGCCATCCACTGGCGCTTGTGGTCCTCGGAGCCGGGCAAAGGCGTCAGGCACGAAAATTCCAGAATATCGAGCGGCAGCTCTCGTTGGATGATCTTGATGTCCCGTATGACCGTCTCAGGCGTATCGCCGGGGAAGCCGATGATGAAGCCGCAATAGGTCACGCAGCGCGCTTTGCGCCACGCGAGCAGCATCTCGCGATAGTCGCTGATGTGATTTTGTTTTTTCTTGGCGGCGACCAGATTGTCGGGATTGATGTTTTCGAGGCCGATGAAGACGCGCTTCACCCCCGCCGCAGCGGCCTTTTCGATGAAGCCCGGAATCTTATGGCACATCGTATCGACTTGGATGACGAATTTGGATCGCAGGCCCTCGCGCCGCAATGCGATCAGGCGATCGAAAATCGATTCCCAGTTCCGGTTGCGGGCGAGATTGTCGTCGGTGATCAGAAAATAGCGAACGCCCTGCGCATGGTTCGCGCGCACCAGGGCTTCGATGTCGTCGGCGGAGCGATAGCGCGATTTGCGGCCCTGCACGTTGATGATCGTACAGAAGGAGCAAAGGAACGGACAGCCGCGGCCGGCGTCGAAGCTGGAGAACATGCCGATCGTGCGTCCGACCCGCTCGGCGGGCAGCATGGGCAGCGGCGCGCCCTCGAGGTTCGGCAGATCGCTCATGAAATTGTAGATCGGCTTCAAGGCGCCCGCATAGGCGTCGCGCAGGACCTCGTCGAAGCGACCCTCCGCCTCGCCGGCGAAGAGGGACACGCCGAGGTCGAGCGCTTCCTTGAGGCTCGCCGGCGGCTCCGGCAGCATGGCGAGGCAGCCTGAGACGTGGAAACCGCCGATGCAAACCGGAATTCCCGCGGCGCGCAGCGGGCGGGTAATGTCCATCGCGCGCGGAAACTGGTTTGATTGCACGCCGACCATGCCGACCAAGCCTGAGCCGCCGGCCTTCTCGATCTGGCGAATGATGCGATGCGGACGCACGCGCGCATTGGTCTCGTCGATCGGGACGATTTCGATGTCGACGTCACCGCCGAGCACGCGGCGCTGCGCAGCGCCAAAGGCCAACCCGTAGAGGCAGGCCAGTGAATTCGACGGAATGGCCGAGCGAACCCACTGAATCACGTAACCGTCGTCGTCGTAGTGCGACGGCTTGATCAAGAACAAAAGAAAACGCCGCCGCCCAGCCAATTTAGCCATTGGAGTTCGCCCCCGCGCGGTTACGTCAAGAAGTTCCCTTTGTTTGTTTTTGTCTTTTCTCTCTTTTTCTCTTTTTATTCTTTTGGCCTGAGGGTCCCACGGCCTCGAAGCTCAGAAAGCATAAAGCGGGCGCCGGCGTGGCGCAACGACGCCTCGCGGCTTACCCAGAGTAATCCTCGCGCGAAGTCGCGAAGGCCGCGCGCCGTCGTCGCGCGGCGCCGCTGAGCCGCCTCCAGGGCGCCTGGCGCTCGCTGCGTTGCGAAAAGACCAACATCCACAGGGCGCCATTGACACCGGGGCGCGCGAGGGCCAGATTCCATTCTGCTCGAGGGGAGCCCCGCTGGGCTGAGACGGCGAGATAGACGCCGGACCCTTTGAACCTGATCCGGGTTGTGCCGGCGTAGGGACGAGGTTTGGCCGAACTCATCCGGCTTTCCCCAAAATCCCCACCGTCCGGCGGACCGCGCATCGCGGGAAGGAAAGCCGATGAACGAGCACACCAAAGCAAAGTCGTTTCAGCCTGCGCCGCAAAGCGTGACCACCGGGCCGATCGCCGGCTCACGCAAGATTTACGCGACCCCCAAGGCCCATCCCGACATCCGCGTGCCCTTGCGCGAGATCGCCTTGAGCGATCCCCTGGAGCCGCCGGTCCGCGTCTATGATCCCTCCGGTCCCTATACTGAAGCCGATCCAGGCGTCGATCTCGCAAAGGGCCTACCCCCTGTCCGCGAGAATTGGATCGCCGCGCGCGGTCTCGACGCGGTCGCCGGCCGCCTCGTTCGGCCCGAGGACAATGGCAACGTCTCGGACGACCGGCTCGTGCCGGCGTGCCCGGCCGAGCGGACGCTTCGCGCCGGCAAGCCGGGGCAGCGCGTCACGCAGTACGAATTCGCCCGCGCCGGGATCGTCACTCAAGAGATGATCTATGTCGCGCACCGCGAGAACCTCGCGCGCGAAGCGGCGTCGGAGGACGCGGCCGAAAGCCTCGCCGACGGCGAGAGTTTCGGGGCTTCCCTTCCGCTCTTCGTCACGCCGGAATTCGTCCGCGACGAAGTCGCCCGCGGCCGCGCGATCATTCCCGCCAACATCAATCACGTCGAACTGGAGCCGATGGCGATCGGCCGCAATTTCCTGGTCAAGGTCAACGCCAATATCGGCAATTCCGCCGTCACCTCCGGCGCGGCCGAGGAAGTTGAGAAGCTCGTCTGGGCGATCCGCTGGGGCGCCGATACGGTGATGGACCTCTCGACCGGGCGCAACATCCACAACATCCGCTCATGGATCATTCGCAATTCTCCCGTGCCGATCGGCACGGTCCCGATCTATCAGGCGTTGGAAAAAGTCGACGGCGATCCGCTGAAGCTCGACTGGGAAGTCTTCAAGGACACGCTGATCGAACAGGCCGAACAGGGCGTCGACTATTTCACCATCCATGCCGGCGTACGCCTCGCCCATGTGCCCCTCACCGCCAAGCGCGTCACCGGCATCGTGTCGCGCGGCGGCTCGATCATGGCGCGCTGGTGCCTGGCCGGGCATCGCGAAAGCTTCCTCTACGAGCGCTTCGACGAAATATGCGACATCATGCGCCGCTACGACGTCTCCTTCTCGCTGGGCGACGGCTTGCGCCCCGGCTCGATCGCCGACGCCAATGACGCCGCGCAATTCGCCGAACTCGAGACGCTTGGCGAATTGACCAAGATCGCCTGGGACAAAGGCTGCCAGGTGATGATCGAAGGGCCCGGACACGTGCCGATGCACAAGATCAAGGTGAATATGGAAAAGCAGCTCGCCGAATGCGGCGAAGCGCCTTTCTATACGCTTGGGCCGCTGACGACCGATATCGCGCCCGGCTATGACCACATAACGTCCGGCATCGGCGCTGCGATGATCGGCTGGTTCGGCACGGCGATGCTCTGTTACGTCACGCCCAAGGAGCATTTGGGGCTCCCCGACCGCGACGACGTCAAGACCGGCGTCATCACCTATCGCATCGCCGCCCACGCCGCCGATCTCGCCAAGGGCCACCCCGCCGCGCAAATGCGCGACGACGCTTTGTCGCGCGCGCGTTTCGATTTCCGCTGGGAGGACCAGTTCAACCTTTCGCTCGATCCCGATACGGCCCGCGCCTTCCATGACGCGACGCTGCCCAAGGACGCGCATAAGGTCGCGCATTTCTGCTCGATGTGCGGACCGAAATTCTGTTCGATGAAAATCACGCAGGATTTGCGCAAAGAGGCCGAGGCGCTCGCCGGCATGCAGGAGAAGTCGCGCGAGTTCATCGAGCAAGGCGGCGCGCTTTACGTGCCGGCGGCGGAGTAGTTGTCGATGCGCGTGACCGTCGTCGGCGCCGGGGTTGCGGGTCTTTCGGCGGCGCTTGCGCTCGCCGAACGTGGGGCGGACGTGCGCATCCTCGAGCGCTCCGGCAGGCTCGGCGAAGACGCCTGCTCCTGGTGCGCCGGCGGAATGCTCGCCCCTTGGTGCGAGGGTGAAAGCGCGGAAAAAGAGGTTGTCGAATGGGGGAAGGACGCGATCGGCTGGTGGGAGCGGCGCGTCGGCGGCGTTGCGCGCAACGGCACGCTGGTCGTGGCTGCGCCGCGCGATCAAGGCGAGATCGAGCGCTTCGCTCAGCGTACTGAAAATCACCAGCGGGTCGATGAGACGCGCATCGGCGCGCTCGAGCCGGACCTCGCCGGCCGTTTTCGCAAGGGTCTATTTTTCTCGCAGGAAGGCCATCTCGATCCCCGCCGCGCGCTGGCGGGCCTTGCCGAGCGGCTCGCCGCCCTCGGCGTCGCCATTCGCTTCGGCGTCGATGGCGCAACCCTTGGCGACGACGCCGGCGCCGTTCTCGACTGTCGCGGCCTTGCCGCGCGCGATGCGCTCAAGGACCTTCGCGGCGTCCGCGGCGAAATGCTGATCCTGCGCACGAAGGAGATCTCGCTTTCGCGGCCCGTGCGCTTCTTGCATCCGCGCATCCCGCTCTATGTGACGCCGCGCGCCGACGGTCATTTCATGGTCGGCGCGACCGCGATCGAAAGCGCCTCGCGCGGCGCCGTCACGGCGCGTTCCGCGATCGAGCTCCTGAGCGCTGCTTACGCGCTGCATCCGGCTTTCGGCGAGGCCGAGATCGTCGAGATGCGCGCCGACGCAAGGCCCGCATTTCCGGACAATCTACCGCGCCTCGTCGCGACGGGCGCGCGAACCTATCTCAACGGATTCTATCGCCACGGCTTTTTGCTTGCGCCGACCTTCGCCGAGCGCGTCGCCGCGGCGATGATGGAGCCTGAAACGCGTCATGAAAATCATCGTCAACGGCGTCGAGCATGAACTGGCCGCCGCGACGCTCGCGGCGGCGCTGAAGACGCTCGAATACGAGAATGCGACGGTCGCCACCGCGCTCAACGGTCACTTCGTCCCGGCGCGCAAGCGCGAAGAGGCGAAGCTCGCGGAGGGCGACCGCATCGAAATCGTCGCGCCGCGCCAGGGGGGGTAGCGATGCGTCTCTATGACGTCGAGGTTGCGTCGCGTTTGCTGTTAGGCACGGCGCAATATCCCTCGCCGGCGATTCTCGCCGAGGCGGTGCGCGCTTCCGGCGCCGAGATCGTCACCGTGTCGCTGCGCCGCGAATCCGGCCGCTTGCGCGAGGGCCAGGATTTCTGGTCCTTGATCCGCGAACTCGGCGTTCGCGTCTTGCCGAATACCGCCGGTTGCCATTCGGTCAAGGAGGCGGTGACAACGGCGCAAATGGCGCGGGAGATTTTCGCGACGGACTGGATCAAGCTTGAGGTCATCGGCGAGGCGGACACGCTGCAGCCCGACGTCTTCGGCCTTGTCGAGGCCGCGCGCATTCTTTCCGAAGACGGTTTTTCCGTCTTCCCTTACATGACCGAGGACCTGGTCGTCGCCGAACGCCTGATGGAAGCCGGCTGCAAGGTGCTAATGCCCTGGGGCGCGCCGATCGGCTCGGGCAAAGGTCTCAACAATCTCTTCGGCCTGCGCGCCTTGCGCGCGCATTTCCCAGACGTTCCGCTTATCGTCGACGCCGGCATCGGCTTGCCCTCGCATGCTTCCGCGGCAATGGAGCTCGGCTATGACGCGATCTTGCTGAACACCGCTGTAGCCAAGGCCGGCGATCCCGCTTCCATGGCGCGCGCCTTTGCGCTCGCGATCGAGGCCGGTCGCGCCGCCTATCTCGCAAGGCCGATGGAGCCGCGCGACATGGCCGCGCCCTCGACGCCGGTGCTCGGCAAGCCGAGTCTCGCGGGATGAGGGCCGCGCCCGAAGCGCCGCCGCGCCCCATCCTCCCCCGCGTGGCGAAGCGGAGCGGGGGAGGATGAGGACACGATGACCTCGCTCGATCCTTTCTATCCGATCGTCGAGGACGCCGCATGGGTGCGTCGCTTGCTCGACGCCGGCGCCAGGTTGATCCAGCTCCGCGTCAAAGACCGCTCGCCTGAAATCCTTCGCAAGGAGATCGTCACAGCCCTCGCCGCTTGCCGCGCCGCCGGCGCGCAGCTCATCGTCAACGATTATTGGGACATCGCCATCGAGGAAGGCGCCGATTACATCCATCTGGGGCAGGGCGATCTCGACGGCGCCGACGTCAAGCGCGTCCGCGGCCATGGCTTGCGGCTCGGCGTCAGCACTCATGATCATGCCGAACTCGATCGCGCCTTGTCCCTCGATCCCGACTACGTGGCGCTCGGCCCCATCTACCCGACGCGATTGAAAGCCATGGCCGTCGCTCCGCAGGGGCTGGAACGGATCGGCGAATGGAAAAAACTGATCGGCCGGCGCCCGCTCGTTGCGATCGGCGGAATAAGCTTGGAGCGCGCGCCGCTGTGCTTGGCCGCGGGCGCCGACGTCGTCTCGGTCGTCACGGACATCACGCTCGACAGAGATCCCGAGGCGCGGGCGCGCGGCTGGTTCGCCGCGACGCGGCGCAACCAGTGAGCGAGCGCTCGCCGGTCGCGCTGACCATCGCCGGCTCGGATTCCGGCGCCGGCGCCGGCGTGCAAGCCGATCTGAGGACTTTCGCCGCGCTCGGCGTCTACGGAACTTCGGCCATCGCCGCGGTGACGGCGCAGAACACGCTCGGCGTCAGCGCGGTCCATTATGTGCCGGCGCAATCCGTCGCCGCGCAGATCGACGCGATTTTCGACGATTTCAATGTCGCGGCCATCAAGATAGGCATGCTCGGCGCAGCGCCAATCGTCGCGGCGGTCGCTGCCCGCCTTGGCCGCTTGCCGTCACCGGAGCGCTCTTCCGCAGGCGGCGACAAGGGCGCGAAGCCCCTGACGAGGGCCTTCGTCGTTTTCGACCCCGTCACGACGGCTTCCTCGGGCGATGCGCTGAGCCGGGAAGGATTCCTCGACGCCGTCAAGGCGAAGCTGCTGGCGTTCGTCGATTGCCTTACCCCCAATCTCGCGGAAGCTGCGGCGCTGCTCGGCGAAACCGAGGCGCGCGATGAAGCGGCAATGACCGCGCAAGGGCGCGCGCTGCTCGCCCTCGGTCCCCGCGCTGTCCTCATGAAGGGCGGGCATCTCCCTTCGCCGGAGGCGATCGATCTTCTGGTGACGGGCGAGGGCGTCCGCCGCTACGCCGGCCCGCGCATCGCCTCGGCCAATATGCATGGCGCCGGCTGTACCCTGTCGGCGGCGATTGCGGCGCATATCGCGCTTGGCGCGGCGCTCGAAGACGCTGTCGCGCAAGCCAAGGCGTTCGTTGCGAAGGCGATCGAGGCCGGGCGCGATGTAAAGCTTGGCGCGGGGAGGGGACCATTGATGCAAACGCCGTTGGGCAAGTCTTGAGAGGCGTTCGCAGCCGAATGCACGTCCGCGCCGCAATGCGCGCCGCGCCCCGCTTTGTCAGGCTCGAAGAGCGATGACCCTCCACGCCAATCCGCCCGCTCCGCAAGGCGAGGCCGCGCCGGCTGCTCCTGCGGGCGAGGCGCGGCCGACGCCGATGATGGCGCAATATTTGGAGATCAAGGCGGCCAATCCCGATTGCCTGTTGTTCTACCGGATGGGCGATTTCTACGAATTGTTCTTCGCCGACGCGGAGGTTGCAAGCCGAGCGCTCGGCATCGTCCTGACCAAGCGCGGCAAGCACGAGGGCGCCGACATTCCGATGTGCGGCGTGCCGATCGAGCGCGCCGACGAATATCTGCAGAGGCTGATCGCGCGCGGCCATCGCGTCGCGGTCTGCGAACAGCTCGAGGACCCTGCGCTCGCCAAGAAGCGCGGGCCCAAGGCGGTGGTTCGACGCGATGTCGTGCGGCTGGTGACGCCCGGCACGATCACCGAGGAGCGCCTGCTCGAGCCCGGCCGCGCCAATCTGCTCGTTGCGATCCATCGTCTTCGCGCCGGAGAAGACCGTACCCTCTTCGGGCTCGCCGCTATCGACATTTCCACCGGCGCCTTCTGGCTCAGCGAGTGCGACGCAGCTTCTCTCAGCGCCGAGATTGCGCGGCTGGAGCCGAGCGAGATCATTGCGACGCAGGCGACCCTGGACGATCGGGAGGCGGCGCGGGGCTTTTCCGAGACCCGCGCGGCCATAACTCCGATCGGTCGCGAGGCGGCTGGCGCCGATGTCGCGGAGCAGCGCCTGCGCGAATTCTATGGCGTCGAGACGCTCGACGGCTTCGGCGCCTTCAGCCGCGCGGAGATCGGCGCCGCGGCGCTGGCGATCCACTACGTCGGGCGAACGCAGATCGAGGCGCGGCCGGCGCTGGAGCGTCCGTCGCGCCGGCCGCGCGGCGAGTCTATGGAGATCGACGCGGCGACGCGCGCCAATCTCGAACTGACCCGCACCTTGAGCGGCGAGCGCCAGGGCTCGCTGTTGGCGACCATTGATATGACCGCGACGCCGGCCGGCGCGCGCCTCCTCGCCGAGCGGCTCGCCGGGCCGCTCACCGATCCCGCCGCGATCAACCGCCGGCTCGACGCCGTCGGCTATTTCCTCGAGGAAGAGCGGCTGCGCGGCGACCTTCGCGCGCGCCTCCGCTCCGCCCCGGACATTGCCCGCGCCATGTCGCGCCTCAGCCTCGATCGCGGCGGCCCGCGCGACCTTGCCGCCTTGCGCGACGGGCTCGCCGTGGCGCGCCTCGCCGCTCAGCGCCTCGCCGAACAGCCGATCCCCAGCGCGATCATCGTCGCCGCGGCCGGCCGGCTTGCCCGCATGACGCCGGCGCTCGAGCAGGCGCTCGCCGATACGCTATCCGACGACCTGCCGCTCAACCGGCGCGACGGCGGCTTTGTGCGCGAAGGCGCTGAGCCCACGCTCGACGAAGCGCGGGCGTTGCGCGACGAAAGTCGGCGCGTCATCGCCGAATTGCAGGGAAAGTACAGCACACTCGTCGAAACCAGCCAGCTCAGGATCAAGCACAATCACTTCCTCGGCTTCTTCATCGAGACGCCGCAGGCGCATGGCGAACGGCTCCTGCGCGCGCCGCATTCGGCGACCTTCATCCATCGCCAGACAATGGCCGGGGCGATGCGTTTTTCGACCAATGAGCTCGCCGAGCTCGAAGCGAAGATCGCCTCCGCCGCCGATCGCGCGCTGGCGCTTGAACTCGCCGCCTTCGAGCGGCTGCGCCAGGCCGCGCTCGGCGAAATCGAGGCGATCCGCGACCTCGGCGAGGCCTTGGCCGAGATCGACGTCGCCGCCGCCCTCGCCGAACTCGCCGCCGCGCGCGTCTGGGTCCGTCCAATGGTCGATGAATCCTTGACCTTCGTCGTCGAGGGAGGGCGCCATCCGGTGGTGGAGGCGGCGCTCCGCGCGCAAGGCGAACCTTTCGTCGCCAATGATTGCGATCTCTCCGGCGAGATCGGCGAAGGCGGGCGCATCGCCCTCGTCACCGGGCCGAACATGGCCGGCAAATCGACGTACCTCCGGCAAGCCGCCCTGATCGCGCTTCTCGCGCAAGCCGGCGCCTATGTCCCGGCGCGGTGCGCCCATATCGGGGTGGTCGATCGGCTCTTCTCGCGAGTCGGCGCGGCCGACGATCTTGCCCGCGGACGCTCGACCTTCATGGTCGAGATGGTCGAGACCGCGGCGATCCTCAATCAGGCCACGATGCGCTCGCTGATCATCCTGGATGAGATCGGCCGCGGCACTGCGACGTTCGACGGTCTCTCCATCGCTTTTGCGACCATCGAGCACCTCAACGCGGCAAATCGCTCGCGCGCGCTTTTCGCGACCCATTTCCATGAGCTGACGCGGCTCGCTGCGACTTTGCCGCGCATGATCAACCTCGCGCTTCGCGTGACCGAATGGAAAGGCGATCTCGTCTTTCTGCACGAAGTCGCGCCCGGCGCGGCCGATCGCTCCTACGGCGTGCAGGTCGCCAAGCTTGCCGGCCTGCCGGGCGCCGTGGTCGAACGCGCCCGCGCCATCCTCGCTGAATTGGAGACGGGCAATCGCTCCGGCGCCGCGCTCGCCAAGCTCGACGACCTGCCGCTCTTCACCTATGCGCCGGCGCCGGCCGCGCCGCCGAAACGCGACGCCTTGCGCGAAAGGCTGGCGACGCTCGATCCCGACGAACTTTCGCCCCGCGAGGCCCAGGCCGCGCTTTATGCGCTGAAGCAACTCGCCAAGGAGGACGAGCGATGAATGTCTATGTGGCGACGGCGGCGGCCGCCTTTCTCTATGTCGCCTCGCCCGGCCCGGCCTTTCTGGCGCTCTTCACCCTCGCCGCCGCAAAAGGCCGCGCCGCCGGCGCCTGGTTCATCAGCGGCCATCTCGTCGGCGACGTCACCTGGGGGGCGCTCGCTTTCGCCGCCATCATCGGGGCGAGCCGCATCGGCCCGACGCTGTTCGAAATCCTCGGCTTCGGCTGCGGCGCGTATCTTATCTATCTCGGCTTCAAGGCGGTGACGACGAAGAAGGGTTCGGATGCGCCGGCGATCGGCGCGCGCCGCCCGCTGGTCGCCGGCATGGCCTTCGGCCTCACCAATCCGAAGGCCTATCCGGTGGCGGTCGCGATGTTCACCGCCATCGCCGCGCCTTTCGCCGACAGGCTCACTTTCGCCGACGCGCCGAAGCTGATGCTCGCCGCCTTCGCCGGTTTTCTCGCCGGCGATCTGACGCTGATCTTCGCGGCCGGCCTGCCGGCGGTGAGGCGCTTCTTTTTGCGCCACGGCGTCATCGTGACGCGCATCGTCGGAACGCTCTTCAT